>CASEPJ010000017.1 GCA_949289715.1 uncultured Clostridia bacterium | reverse complement strand
AAGTTTTTGTGGCAAAATCCCGAACGGTTAAACCCGAAAATACTACTATTTGCGGCACACGTTACGGCAATGTCTTATGTTCGAGAGGCTCCGTTGTTCCTCTGTTTATAGACCAGATAAAACAAGGTTTGCCTTTAACCGTTACCGACCCTAATATGACACGTTTTATTATGACGTTGGAGGAGGCGGTAGAACTGGTGCTTTTTGCTTTTAAATATGCCGAAACAGGAGATATTATGGTTCAAAAAGCTCCGGCATGCACAATAGGTACTCTTGCCCAAGCGGTAAAAGAATTATTCCATGCAAAAAACGAAATTAAATTCATAGGCATAAGGCACGGAGAAAAAATGTATGAAACATTATTGACCGACGAAGAATGTATGCACGCAATAGATATGGGCAATTTTTACAGAGTGCCGGCAGACAACAGAAGTTTGAATTACGCCAAATATTTTACCGACGGTCATACAACAGACGCTACGTTAAAAAAATTCGACTCTGACAATACACGTCAGCTTAGCGTAGAAGAAGTTAAAGATTATTTGTTAAAATTGGATTATATACAAAACGAACTGAAAGCGGCAGGAATAAAATGAAAATAATGATTACCGGAGCCAAAGGTTTTATAGGTAAAAACCTTTGTGCTTTTTTAAAAAATGAAGGTTTTAACGATTTATTGCTTTTCGATACCGATAATTCTGAAAGAGAACTTGAAGAATATACAAAGCAATGCTCTTTCGTTTTTCATTTTGCGGGTATAAACAGACCTGTAAATAACGATGAATTTTATCTCGGAAACAGCGATTTTACAAAAAAATTATGTTTTTATTTAAAACAGGCGCATAATGCTTGCCCTCTGTTAATGTCTTCATCAATTCAAGCAGAAAAGGACAACGATTACGGCAAAAGCAAACTATTGGCAGAACAGACCGTCCAGAATTTATCTGTAGAAAACGGCAACCCCGTTTATATATATCGGCTGCCCAATGTATTCGGCAAATGGTGCAGACCCAATTACAACAGCGTTGTAGCGACTTTCTGTTACAATGCAGCAAACGGTTTACCCCTTAAAGTAAACGACGCTTCGGCAAAAATAACGCTTGCATACATAGATGATTTGGCGGAAGAATTCATAGGCGTTTTAAAAAATCGAAACTCGAATTTTAGCGGATATTTATCCCCTAAAATCACTCACTGCACCACAGTTACTAAATTAGCAAAAACAATTCAATCTTTTGCAAAAGAAAGAAAAGATTTTTTTCTTCCCCAATTAAAAAAAGGCAGTCTGGAAAAAAAGCTGTATTCCACTTACCTATCCTATTTACCTGAAAATCAATTTTCCTATAATCTTTTACAACATTGCGACGAGCGTGGTTCCTTTACCGAAATATTGAAAACCGAATGTTACGGTCAGGTTTCGGTCAACGTGGCCAAACCGGGAATTGTCAAAGGTAACCATTGGCACAACACTAAAGTTGAAAAATTTTTGGTCGTCAGCGGACAAGCCGTAATACGCTTTCGAAAAATAGGAGAACAAAAAATTATAGATTATTATGTTTCGGGAGAAAAACCGGAAGTCGTCGACATTCCCTGCGGTTATACGCATAGCATAGAAAACATAGGTCAAAGCGATTTAATTACTATTATGTGGGCTAACGAAACATTTGATAAAAACAAGCCTGACACCTTTTTTGAGGAGGTATAGACATGCAAAAATTGAAAGTTATGACCATTTTAGGCACAAGGCCCGAAATAATAAGGCTTTCCGCCTGTATAAAAGCCTGCGATAAATACTTCGACCATTGTCTGGTGCATACCGGACAAAATTGGGATTATACTTTAAACGAAATATTTTTTAAAGATTTAGACATTAGAGAGCCCGACTTTTACTTAAATTGCGTAGGTGCTAATTTAGGCGAAACAATGGGCAACATAATTTCAAAATCATACGATATCATTAAAAAGGAAAAACCCGATGCTCTCCTCATTTTAGGCGATACCAACTCGGCCTTATCGGCTATTTCGGCAAAGCGATTGAAAGTCCCTATTTTTCATATGGAAGCGGGCAACCGTTGTTTTGATTTTAACGTTTCGGAAGAAATAAACCGCAGAATTGTGGATCATATTGCCGACGTTAACCTACCTTATACCGAACATTCCAGAAGATACCTGCTTGCAGAGGGTATGCCCGCTCAATATACTTTTGTTACAGGTTCCCCCATGAGAGAAGTTATTAATACCTATAAAGACAAATTTTACGAATCGGACGTACTTTCAAAACTCGGGCTCGAAAAGAATAAATATATTTTACTTTCGGCGCACAGAGAGGAAAATATAGATTTGGAAAATAATTTTATATCTTTAATGGGCGCCGTAAACAAGGTAGCGGAAAAATATCAAATTCCTGTAATCTATTCTACCCATCCGAGAAGCATGAAATTTATAGAAAACAGAGGTTTTAAATTTCATCCTCTGGTCAGAAATTTAAAACCTTTCGGGTTTTTCGATTATAACTGTTTGCAATTAAACAGTTATTGCGTTTTATCAGACAGCGGCACCCTCTCCGAAGAAAGCGCAATGTTGGGTTTTGCGGGAGTGCTGATTAGAACTTCCACCGAAAGACCAGAAGTACTCGACAAAGGTTCCATAGTCATAGGTGGCATTACTGCAAAAGATATTTTAAGGGCAATTGAGCTTGCCGTGTCTATGAAAGACAACAAAGAAGAAGTTTTAACAGCAAACGACTATTCCGATTCAAACGTATCCGTTAAAATAGTAAAAATAATAGAAAGCTACACAAAAATTATAAATAAAAATATTTGGAATAAATAGTTAATATCGATTAAAATTATTTTATATCATATGCTTTTCAATCAAATTTTAAATATTTTTAATAATATTTAATATTCAATATTAATATTATTTAAATTTTGATGATAAATTAATTGGTTGGAAATTATATTATAGTTTAAAAATGTATTCATACTTTAAAAAAATCCGCTTCAAATTGAAGCGGATTTTTTATATCTTTTTTTTATTACGTTTAAATTATGCGCTAAAAATATTGTAATTAATATCGATTAATTTAAAATCACCTTCAGTAATTCCTTTTTAGCCGATGTGTTTTTGCCGTAGGTTCTAGGAATTTCCCCTTCAGGCACGATTTCATCTTTGATTTTTCCTTTTTCGAGTACAATAATTCTATGCGCCAACATCATTGCCTCTTCTACGTCGTGCGTTACAAATACTACCGTTCTTTTTTTGCCTTCTTTTAAAAGATTAGTAAAAACATTTGTTAATTTTATTTTTAAAGCGGTATCCAAAGAAGAAAAAGGTTCATCCATCAATAAAACGTCGGCATCGCTTAAAAAAGCCCTTGCTATAGCTACTCTTTGGCGTTCCCCTCCGGAAAGTCTCAAAGGATAATCGTTTTTTTTGTCTAAAATTTCTGTCTTTTTTAAAATTTCTTCCGCCTGCAAAATTTTATCTTTACCTGCCGTATACAAAAGATTTTGCATTACCGTTAAATTTTCCAACAGCCTTTCTTCCTGAAAGATGTAAGAAACTGTTTGGGGAAAATTAATTATATTCCCTTTATAAGGAACAATCCCCGCAAGGACATTTAAAAGCGTGGTCTTGCCGCACCCGGAAGGCCCCAAAATACAGGTAATTTTATTATCTTCCAAATCAAGAGAAAAATTGTCGTAAATTTTATTGTTTTGGTAGGAGACTTCGATTTTTTCAATTTTTATCATATTTCCACCTCAATATAAAAAATTTCAAAAGTCTGACTACACTTTCGGCAAGTACACTCAATATCACGGCGGCAATCGTTAAGGCAAATAACTTTTCGACTTCCAATAAGGTTTTTGTATACCACATCATTTTGCCTATGCTTTTAACGGGTAAAGCCAACGCTTCGGCAGCTATTACAAGTTTTATGTTTAAAGAAATTCCGTTGGCACATCCCTCCAATACTCCTTCCGCCATATTGGGTAAATATAGTTTGAAAATTTTATTTTTAATACCCACCTTATATATTTTGCTCATTTCTAGAAGTTTTTTGTCTATACTGTCGATTGCAGCGCAAAACTGAGAATAAAGCGTCGGACAAATTACAATAAGAGCAACCGCTACCGGAGCGGAATCGGGGCTGAAAATTATTACCAGAATTAAAATTATGGACATTGTGGGAATTGCCCTTATGACCGCCATAATTGATGATATTATTTTTCGAGCAAACGAAAAAACAGAAAGCAGCGTAAGTAATGCGGCAATGGTAAAAGAAAGTAAAAAACCATATAAACTTCTTAAAAAAGTATATCCCAAATTTATATAAAAATCTTCACTTTTTATATAGACCAAAAATTGATTTAACGCTTGCGCAGGGGTAGGTAAAATTAAAGTTACATTTATAAGTTCGGCAGCAATTTGCCAAATTAAAAATACAACCGCCACTACCCCTACGGGAAATATTAAGTTAATCAAAGTTTTTTTAACTTTTTGCATATTTCACCGACAAAAAATGACTACAATCCTTTTTTTACAATATATTAATATTTTTATTTATTAAACTTGATAGAAAAATTCGTCGTCAAGGGTAATTTGAGATAGTCTTAAAATATAATCTTTTACCGATTCTTTAACGTCGTTTGCCGATTGATGGCTTAAATTACATCTTTTTAGAGTTGTTTTTGTAAAAGTCAAGGCGGCAATGGTACTGTTATTTTCGCTTAAAACATTATTTATTGAGGACAAGTTATTGTCGATGTATTGTGCATTGTCTTTAAAAAGATTCAAAACCGCCTGCACCAGTTCACGATTTTCGTCCGCAAAAGATTTTTTAACCACCAAAGACGCCTGCGGATACCCTTCAAAGCCCGTTAAAGCTTTCCATTCCGCTTGTAAATCGAATTTTATCGATAAAGAAGTTATTGCATTTTGTGCCTGAGTTAATTGAGGTTCCCCTAAAATAGCATATGCTTCTTCCGATTTTGTTTCTGCCTGTTTTAAAAGAGGTATTATTTCGCTCGCCTCGCTTTTAACAAACAAAGTTACTTTTTCTGCTATGGCATTGCTTCCCTCTTCGTAGTCAATTCCGTTTTCGCTCAATATATATTCGAAAAGCGATACGGTGGTTGCACCGCTGACGTAAACAATTTTGCCTTTTAAAGCATCTAACGCAGAATCTTCGGAAATTCCGTTTACACCTGCAACATACAAATTACCGAATACGTTTGTAGATAACAGGCGGATATCTCCACCTCTGTCATAAAGATTTGCTGCTGCAACGGTAGGCATAACTGCAAATTCGGCCTGACCGGAGGAAAATGTTTGGGCTATATTTGCAGCCGGAACTATATTTGTTGTTATGTCGTAATTTTTATTACCCGAATTGGCAATCTGTTGTTTGTTTGCCATAAAATTAATCGCTGCAAGAACAGGAGTTCCGTCGGGTAACGCCATACACACTTCGATAGATTGATTTCCGTTATTGTTATTATCGTCTTTTTTGCAAGCCGCAAAAGAAAAAACGGAAACGAATATTAAAACCAAGGCTAATAATTTTAAAAGTATGTTTTTCATTTTTATACTCCTTATATAGTATTATGAATAATTATTTAAATATTTATTGATAAATCGTTCCTATTAAAACTTCGAAAACAAGGATTTTGCCACAACGCCGTCCAGCATACCCAATTTACCGGTAATAGAATTTATAATGCTTAAAGGGGCGTCTAAAACAACAGACATTACGGATACTTTTTTTTCTTTATAGGGAATTCCCATTCTTCCCACTATATAATCCCCGTATTCGTGTAAAATCGCATTGATTTTTTCGGTTGAATCACGGTTTACTACTATAATGCTTATAACGGCAAGCCTTTTTTCTTCCATAAAAAAACTCCTTCTGCCTTGCACGACAAAAGGAGAGATTAAATATGCATAAAAACATTATTTATAATTAAATACAATTATAAAATATAATCCTTCCCCTTTACCGTCAGGCACAATCCTTTCGACTCAGGTTATTTTTATTTCGTATTATTATAGCAACTGCTTTTATGTTTGTCAAATATTTTGTTCTATATATTCTATTCTGACTATACTTTCTTCCTCTTTATAAGAAACTATTTTATTACCTTTGGATACAGCAGATTTATAGGGTACGGATTGAGTATTTTTAAACATTTTACTGCCACTTGAAAACAAAAACTCCAATTCTCCGTTTGAATCCGCACTACATACAAATTTTATATCTCCAGCTTCCGTATCCGCAGGATAAATTCTGGCACCTTTACCGCCTCTTACCGTAGGCTTTATGTCTTCTAAAAGCAATTTTTTCCCCATACCCTTTTCGCTTACGATAAGCAAAGCGTTATTCGTTACAACAATTGCAAAAGCTGACTCTTCGGGCAATAATTTAATGCCGCACATTCCGTGAGCTGCCTTAGACATTAATTTATAATTGGATTCATTTACAACTACGGCTCGGCCGTTCGTGGCGCAAACTACAGCCATAAAACCGTTTGAAGTTCTTGTTGCGGATACGAGTTCGTCCGCCTCGTTTAATGAAATTGCCGAAAGACCCAATTTTCTGCTTTGGACAATCTCCATTACGCATATTCTTTTTACAAGCCCCTTTTTAGTTAACAGCAAAATATTGTCGGACAAGGAAAATACCGCCACGGCTGCAACCAAATATTCGTTTTCTGCAAGCGCAAGCAAAGATTCTATTGCCCCGTCTGTGTTTCTCAATCCTTCGGGTATTTCAAAACCTTTAACGGTATATGCTTTGCCTATATTTGAAAAAGCTATAATACTGTGGATTTTTTCGTCCACGCAAAATTTTTCCGTTTTTGCCGAAGAAATATACATTTTCCCCTCCTTGCAAGATTTTTTTGTGATTTTACACGATAATTATACAACATTAATACATATTTTGCAAGAATTTTATAATATTTGGTTTTTTGTGAATTTGAAAAATTTGATGAATTATAGCATATTTATTTAATATTAATTATTTATCAAAAATTAAAAACACATGGATATATTTTGCGCTATCGTTTCCGCTAAAGAGGATATCAAATTTAAAGACACATATTTGAATTCTTCTTTTCCTTTAGGCGTATTTTCACTCACAATTGCGGTAATGGCATAATCACCATATTTTTTCTTGTTTGTTTTATATGCACTACCGGGAATAATTCCTGTATTGGAAATTTTGATTTTACCTATATCGTCTTTTTTGCCTAAAGCGGCATCTATTATGACCACGGGATTATACGGATGTTTTTTTTCTATTAAATTAAAATATTCGTCAAGATTTTTTGCCGTTACGGGAGAAGTCAATGTTCCGTAAACATAGCAGGGAATATTATGTTTTTTTGTTAAAAGCTGTCCCGTAATAGGACCTAATGTGTCGCCCATTACGCAATCCGTTCCCACACAAACAAACACCGGAGGAACACCGGTAATTTTTAAAAATTGAAAATCTGTTGAATTAATTTGAGTTATTTTATCCATAATACCCAAATTATTTCCAATTTGATTTTAAACTATTCAAAAATTTTCATATACAATAAAATATTTTTTTAAAATTTATTGATTTCTTTATTCTTTTTATATATAATATAAGAATAAATTTTAGTTAAAAATAAATCGGAGAAAAATATGCAAAAACTAACGCTTTTTTATTTAAAAAATTGTCCGTATTGCAAAAAAGTTTTTGAATATTACGATTTTTTGGTAAAACAAAATCCGCAATACGAAAATATACAATTGGAACGTATAGAAGAAAGCCGCAATCCGGTCATTGCCGACGGATACGATTATTATTATGTTCCCGCTTTTTATTTAGGAGAAACAAAACTTTTTGAAGGCGCAATGAATTTAAACGACGTTAAAAACGTATTGGATGCAGCTCTTAACAATTCGAATGAAGAAAAATAAATATGGCTATAGTTTTACACATAAATAAAATTCGGCTCAACAAAATTTTATTTTTAATTTTAATTGATATTGTTATAAATTGTTAAATATTATAGTGATGAAAAAGTCTAATTAAAATATAAAGTATTTAAATTTTGAACAATAATTAAAAAATTATAAAAAAAGAAAAAACCCGCAAATCGGTTTGCGGGTTTTTTCTTTAGGAAGTTTATGAAAAAAACAAAATTCGATTATAACATATTTTGTTTGCACTTTAGCTTTTTTATTAATAAATTTTACTTTTCGTAATATAAACAAGTTTAAAAATAGTTTTATTTGAAAAAAAATATTTTTTACAAATAATGCATTTTTAAAAAATTAAAGCAAAATATAATATTATGAATAAAAAACGGGAAATTAAAAGTATTTTAATTTTTATAACGGCAACGATATTTTTTTTATTATCGGTTTTTAATGTTTTCGATATCGAAAGCAAATTTTCTTCAAAAAACAATTACGACAATTCAATAAAAAAATTATCTATATCGGATGAAGACACACGCAATTTGCCGGTATTAATGTATCATTCTATATTAAAATCTAAATCAAGTACCTATATTATTCATCCCGACGTATTAAAAAAAGATTTAATAGCGTTAAAAGAAGCCGGCTTTAAAAGCATAAGTTTAAAAGAACTTATAGGCTTTGTTGAAGGAAAAAATACTTTACCCGAAAAACCGATATTAATAACATTTGACGACGGACATTATAACAATTTTTATTATGCTCTTCCTCTTTTTAAAGAATACGGTTTTAAAGGCGTTATTAATATAATCGGAGCTTTCAGCGAATTCAGTTCCACAAGCGGTGACCACTCTAACCCTAATTATTCTCATCTCACTTGGGACGAAATAAAAACACTAAACGATAGCGGAGTTTTCGAAATAGGAAATCACACTTATAATTTGCATAAATATACCCCCCGATACGGAATAGGCAAATTACCGGGAGAAGATACAAATAGCTATATTAATGCCATTAAAAGCGATATCGAAAGGTGTCAGGACTATTTAAAGCTGAAAAGCGGTGTAAATTGCATATGTTTTGCTTATCCTTTCGGTAGATATAACGATATTGCAAAAAACACTCTTAAAAATATGGGGTTCAAAGTAATTTTCAATTGTTCTCAAAAAGTCAATGTTATAAAAAAAGGAGATTGTGAGTGTCTATTAAGCCTAAACAGGTTTAACAGAGATTCCGCTTATTCAACAAAGGATATTATAAATAAAATAAGTATTTAATTAAAAAAACATTATTTAAATTAACTGAATATGAATTTCAACTGAATTTAATTTTAAATAATATTTAAATTTTAATATTTTATTTAATTAATAATCAAAAATTCAATTAAATATTTATAAAAAATATAAAAATAAAAATTCAGGAAATTATTATAAATCAGTTTTAAAAAAATTTAAAAAAATTTAATTTTTTTTTAAAAACACTTGACAAATGTTTTTAAAGTGCTATAATATTAGCAATCAAAGAGATTGATTGCTAACAGTCGATAATTTAGATTGCTAACAGCTTTGAAAAATTTAAATATAAAAGGAGTAACAATTATGAAAAATTATTTAACAAGAAGAAATCACAATGACGGATTAGATTTATTTGACGAAGCTTTCAACGATTTTTTCAGACCTATGTTTTATAATGTTGACCTTGATAGTATGAGAACAGATATTAAAGAAACTGATAAATCGTATGAAATGGATGTTGAAATGCCCGGCTTTAACAAAGACGATATTTCGGTATCCTTAAACGACGGGTATATTACCATATCCGCAAAGAAAGAAGAAAAAGACAATGACGAAAAAGGACATTATATCAAAAAAGAACGTTCTTATTCCTGCCAAAGAAGTTACTATGTAGGTAACGTAAACGAAGACGATATTTCGGCTAAATACGAAAACGGTGTATTGAAACTAAGTGTTCCTAAATGCGAGGAAACTTTGCCGGAAATCAAACGTATAAGAATCGAATAACAACAATTAATTATTAAAAAAACAAGTCGCAGTTTATTACTGCGACTTGTTTTTTTATTTATATAATGAATAAAAATGTATCATAAAAAATAAAAATTATACTTTCATGCCCTATTAAATTTGAAACATAGCTTTTAAACACTAATTTTGTTTTTATTTAATTAATATCAAAAATTATCGAATAACAATTAATAATTTAATTATTTTATAAAAAAAAATTAATAAATCGTTTTTTTTAATAAAAATATAAAACAGAACTTTTTAATAAAAAGCTCTGTTTTATGAAAAATAAATTTCGCATTTATGTTAAAAGAAGAATTAATCATCTTGCAAAGCATCGTATCCGGTTTCTCCCGTTCTAATACGCACGACATCACGTACATCGTAAACAAAAATCTTTCCGTCGCCATAGTTGCCGCTGTATAATGCTTTTTTAGCTGCTTCTATAACTGTTTCCACAGGTATTTTTGCCACTACTATTTCCATTTTTATTTTCGGCAGAAGTTTCATATCCATTTTTACGCCCCTATAATAACTAACAACTCCGCCTCGTTGCAAACCGCATCCCGAAACGTTTGTTACAGTCATACCTGTAATGCCTATTTTATCCATCGCAGCTTTTAACGGTTCGAATTTTTCATAATTTGCTAAAATTACCACTTTAGATAAAGGACTTGGCGAAACTGAACCGACATTAAACGCCGTAGACACTTTTGTTACCTGTACTGCATCGTCAATTTTTGCAGGGGCTTTAGGATCTATAACCTCATCATCTTCACTTTCAAAACCTGTAAGAGTAGAAGCCATAGTTATTGGCATAAAATCAGGATAAGCACTCGGTAAACCGTGTTCCATAATATCTAATCCTTTAATTTCTTCTTCTTTAGAAACTCTCAGGCCGATCACTTTTTTAATAATAAAGAATACTGCTATCATAGTCACGCTTACCCAAGCTATTACACTTGCCACGCCTAAAACCTGAATACCGAAAAATTTAAATGCTTCGCCTAGTGTCAGTGCTTCGTTTTTAATAAGTCCCGAAATAACGCCGTTTGTTTCGCAAAATAAACCAACTAAAATTGTTCCGGATGAACCGCACATACCATGAACGGCAATTGCACCTACTGGATCATCCACATGTAATTTTTTATCTATAAACTCAATACCGTATACAACTATAAATCCGGCAATAATACCAATAATGGCGGCACCTAAAGGCGATACGTTTGCACAACCGGCAGTAATTGCAACAAGCCCCGCAAGCGCACCGTTTAAAGTCATTGATACATCTGGTTTTTTATATTTTATCCATGTTATGAACATTGCCGTCAACATTGCCGTAGAGCAAGCAAGAGTTGTCGTAACAAAAACTTTAGCGGCAAGAACGGAAGAATAAACATCGAAACCGTATGTAGATGAACCGTTAAAGCCGTACCATCCGAACCAAAGTATAAAAACACCTAACGCACCTAACGCAATGCTATGCCCCGGAATTGCTTTGGATTCGAGTTTTCCGTCGGGCAATCTCTTATATTTTCCGAGTCTCGGTCCTAAAATTATGGCACCGACCAAAGCTGCAGTACCGCCTACAAGGTGTACCGCCGTTGACCCTGCAAAATCTACAAATCCCAATTTCGATAACCAACCGCCGCCCCATATCCAGTGACCAGAAATGGGATATATTAAAAGAGAAATTATTAAACTATACACACAATATGCTGAAAATTTTGTTCTTTCGGCCATTGCGCCGGAAACTATAGTGGCAGCCGTTGCACAAAATACCATTTGAAACATCAAGTGCATCCAATCAAATTCTTTGAAAGGATTAATAGGCGTTCCTATAATTCCCATATTGTCAATACCATGCATTATTCCATAGCCGAACAGCCAAAAAACTACTGAACCTATAGTAAAATCTATTGCGTTTTTCATTATAATATTTCCCGTGTTTTTTGCTCTGGTAAATCCGGCTTCTACCATTGCAAATCCGGCTTGCATAAAAAATACCAAAGTAATTCCGACCAATATCCATAAAACGCCTGTCGTTCCGCCCACGCCTTCTATGGAATCAAGCATAGAAGTTAATAATAAATCTTTCATAAAATCCTCCTAAAAAATAAGGGGTGTTTCCTGTCCAAGGAAACACCCCTTTGTGTTTAATGTTTTTTTAAACTTATTTGTTTTTTGTTTATATTTTAATAATTTAACCTGTTATAAAACAATCGTATCCATAAGCCCGTCACAAATAATTTTTATTAGTTAACTCCAAAAAGCAAATCCTCATATGTGGGGAACGGCCAATATTTTTTACCTGTTTTAAGCTCTAATTTATCCGCATACAGTCTAACTTTTTCCATTGCGGGAATTACGCTGCTCTTATAATATTTAGCTGCTTCAAGTCCCGTTCCGAGATTTTCAGCTTCGAAAACCACTTTTTCAAGTTCGCCGGTAGCTTTTTCACAATCCTGATAAAGAGATACCAACGATTCCAGCGATTCGTAATTAAATTTTATACCCAACGATTTCAATGAAGCAGCCGAAGCAGATAAATCTTTAATATTATTCATAACGGCAGGAAGTATCTGTTTCCTTAAAATATCGGTCATAGTAAGACTTTCTATGTGAATAATTTTACTATAATTTTCAATTAAAATTTCTTCTCTTGAATGTAATTCGGTTTCGGTAAATATGCCGTGTTTTTCAAAAAGTTTAACATTCTTTTCCGCCGTTAAATAAGGTAAAGCTTCGACAGTAGATTTTAAATTTAGTAAGCCTCTCTTCTTCGCCTCTTTCACCCATTCTTCCGAATAGTTGTTTCCGTTGAAAATGATTCGTTTATGTTCTTTAATGGTTTTTATTATTATCGATTTCAGCGATTTCTGGAAATCTTCCGCATTTTCGAGTTCATCAGCGAATTGGCACAATTCTTCGGCTATTATAGTATTTAAAATCATATTTATATCGGCTATCGAAAAAGATGAACCCGGCATTCTGAACTCAAATTTATTTCCGGTAAAAGCAAACGGAGATGTTCTGTTTCTATCGGTGCTGTCCATAGAAAATTTAGGTAAAACGTGAACGCCTATTTCCACTTCGCATTTAGCACGTCTGGAATAATTTCTGCCTTCCTCTATTGCCGCCAGGATACCGGTAAGTTCATCGCCCAAAAACATGGATACTATTGCGGGAGGAGCTTCGTTAGCTCCCAAACGATGGTCATTACCTGCGCTTGCTACAGAAATTCTCAATAAATCCTGATATTCGTCTACCGCTTTTATTACTGCGGAAAGAAACAATAAAAACTGTGCATTTTCATAAGGATCCTTACCGGGTTCCAAAAGGTTATAGCCGGTATCTGTCGAAATGGACCAGTTATTATGTTTACCGCTGCCGTTAACACCCGCAAATGGTTTTTCATGTAATAGACATGCAAGTCCGTGTTTGGTTGCAACTTTTTTCATCATTTCCATTGTCAGCTGATTGTGGTCGGTTGCAATATTGGTACTTGTATATATGGGAGCGAGTTCGTGCTGAGCGGGAGCAACTTCGTTATGTTTTGTCTTGGCATAAATACCTAATTTCCATAATTCCTCGTCGAGCTCTTTCATATATGCTACAACTCTCGGTTTAACAACTCCGAAATAATGGTCTTCAAGTTCTTGACCTTTAGGAGTTCTTGCCCCTACCAATGTTCTCCCCGTCAATATAAGGTCGGTACGTGCCTCGAACATTTTTTTATCTACCAAAAAATATTCCTGCTCCGGACCTACGGTGGAGGTAACTTTCTTAGCGTCGTCCCTGCCAAATAATTTCAAAATTCTTAAAGCTTGCGTATTAATGGCTTCCATACTTCTCAAAAGGGGCGTCTTTTTATCCAATGCTTCTCCAGTATAGCTGCAAAATGCAGTAGGAATACATAAAATACCGTCTTTAATAAAAGCATAGGAAGTAGGATCCCATGCGGTATAACCTCTCGCTTCAAAGGTGGAACGCAATCCTCCCGAAGGAAAACTCGATGCATCGGGTTCGCCTTTAATCAATTCTTTTCCCGAAAATTCCATAATAACTCCGCCGTCGTTTGTAGGCGATATGAAAGAATCGTGTTTTTCTGCCGTAATATTGGTCATAGGCTGAAACCAATGAGTATAGTGAGTAACTCCATGTTCCACCGCCCAATCTTTCATTGCATTTGCGACAGCATTGGCAACTTCTATAGTAAGGCTCTTACCTTCCGCAATAGTTTTTTTCAGCTGTTTATAAATATCCTTTGGTAACCTCTGATTCATTACCTTGTCGTTAAACACCAAGCATCCGAAATAGTTTGGAAGATCCTTCATAAATATATTCTCCTTTTTTATTTTACCCTTTTTAACTATATGCGCCTTATTAAAAAATAGGTTTATTGCGTTTAAAATCAAAAAAGTGCTACGGGTATAACTCCCGCAGCACCCTTGCCACTCAATTAATTTTGTCATATTATATCACTGCGGAAAGTATATGTCAATTATTTTTTATAAATTTTATTAATTTTTTTTTAAATTTTTTGATTTATTATAATTTATTTTAATAAGAATTTTCAAATAATCATGCGACTCACTAATTAAATTTGTATTAAAATTATAAACACGAAGTCAATTTTTTCATATTATAATTTATTTAAAACAGGCCTTTAATTTTTCCCGTTTTATCGTCTACATCTATTTTTTCTGCTGCAGGCTGTTTAGGCAAACCCGGCATTGTCATTATATTGCCGGTAAGAGCAACCACAAAACCCGCTCCTGCCGAAATTTTAACACTTCGAACGGTAATGTCGAAATCCTTTGGCGCTCCGAGTTTAGTCATATCGTCGGAAAAACTGTATTGAGTTTTAGCGACACATACGGGCGTATTGTTAAAACCTAATTTTTCCAAGTTTTCAATTTGACTTAACGCTTCCTTCGTGAAAACAACTCCTCTGCCGCCGTAAATATTATGAGTTAAATCTTCGAGTTTTTTTACTATATTGTCATTTTCGTCATATGCAAAGGAAAAATCGTTTTCTTGCTCGCATAGTTTTACGACTTCGTTTGCCAAATTGATACCGCCTTGCCCGCCTTCTGCCCATACCGTGGACAAAACCGCATTGACGCCCAATTCTTTACATTTTTTTATAATTAGGGATATTTCCCTATCCGAATCGGTGGGAAAACGATTAATAGCAACCACCGACGGTAATTTATATATATTTTTAATATTGTATACGTGTCTCAACAAATTCGGCAGTCCTTTTTCTAAAGCCGACGTGTCTTCATTGTTAAGATCCAAAAGATTTGCTCCTCCGTGATATTTTAAAGCTCTAACCGTAGCAACTATTACAACGGCGGAAGGTTTTAAGCCGGCCTTTCTGCATTTTATATCCAAAAATTTTTCCGCACCTAAGTCGCCGCCGAAACCTGCCTCCGTTATTGCGTAATCTGCCGTTTTCATCGCCATTTTCGTAGCGAGTACGGAATTGCATCCGTGTGCTATGTTTGCGAACGGTCCTCCGTGTACAAATGCGGGAGTTCCCTCTAAAGTCTGTACTAAATTGGGTTTTAAAGCATCCTTTAAAAGCGCAGCCATAGCCCCGGCGGCTTTTAACTGTCCGGTGGTAACGGCTTCTCCATTATAAGTATAGCCAACTATTATAGAAGACAATCTCTTTTTCAAATCTGCCATTGAAGAAGATAGACATAAAACAGCCATGATTTCCGAAGCCACCGTAATATCGAAACCGTCCTCTCTAGGTACACCGTTAATACTGCCGCCCAAACCGTCAACCACGCATCTTAATTGCCTGTCGTTCATATCCACACATCTTTTCCATGTAATTTTTTTAGGGTCGATGTTTAAAGCATTGCCTTGATAAATATGATTGTCCACCATTGCCGCAAGCAAATTATTAGCTGCGCCCACCGCATGAAAATCTCCTGTAAAATGAAGATTTATGTCTTCCATGGGTACGACTTGAGCATATCCTCCCCCTGCAGCGCCTCCCTTTACGCCGAATACAGGACCTAACGACGGTTCCCTTAGCGCAACGGTTACTTTTTTACCGATTTTTTTTAATCCGTCCGCAAGACCAATTGTGGTAGTGGTTTTTCCTTCACCCGCAGGCGTAGGATTAATGGCGGTTACCAAAACCAATTTTCCATCCTTTTTAGTGCTGTTCTCCAAAAAAGACAAATCGACTTTTGCTTTATATTTACCGTAATATTCTATATATTTTTCATCTATATGCGCTGCTTCGGCTATTTTTAAAATAGGTCGCATTTGAACGGATTGGGCTATTTCAATGTCTGATTTCATATATCTCTCCCTTGTTGTTTTTTTAAAATTTAAAAATTATTTAAAATATTCCACGGCGGAAAGGAACAGCCCCATATCGAAACTGCCCGAAACGTTTTTATATAAATTCGAGGCAACTCTTTCACTGTGTCCCATTTTACCGAATATTCTTCCGTCGGGAGAAAAAATCCCTTCTATTGCATATGCAGAGCCGTTGGCATTAAACCTTATATCCATTGTGGGATTGCCGTTTAAATCCACATATTGAGTCAAAATCTGACCGTTCTTATTAAGCGATTCTATTAATGAATCTTCGGCAACGAATTTACCTTCTCCGTGCGAAACGGGAACGGTATAAATATCACCCACCTTTGCGTGTTTAAGCCACGGCGATTTTACCGATGCGACTCTTGTTCTGACAAGACGGGATTGATGTCTGCCGATATTGTTGTAAGTTATGGTAGGACAATGGCAGTCCATATCCATAATTTTTCCGAAAGGAACCAAACCCAATTTTATTAATGCCTGAAAACCGTTGCATATGCCGCCCATAAGCCCGTCTCTTTTTTCTAATAAACGGGTAACAGCCTCTTTTATTGCCGGATTTCTGAAAAAAGCGGTTATGAACTTGCCCGAACCGTCAGGTTCGTCCCCTCCCGAAAAACCTCCGGGAATAAAAATTATTTGACTCTCGTTAATTTTTTCGGCAAATTCTTCCACCGAGCGGGCTACCCGTTCAGAAGTCAAATTGTTAATAACAAAAATTTCCGGTTTTGCGCCTGCATCTGCAAACGCCTTTGCTGTATCGTACTCGCAATTAGTACCGGGGAAAGCCGGAATCAGTACTTTCGGAGTGCCGACTTTGATATTCGAAGATAAAATATTTTTTTGCGGACATGAAAATGCAGGTATATTACTGTTTCCCTGATTGATATTGCACGCATAAATATCTTCCAATTTATTTTCGTAAATATTAAGTAAGTCTTTTAAAGGAATACTTTGACCTTTATAAGATAATTCGGGAATGTTTTGCGTTTTACCCAGCAAGATAAAATCATCATTTAAAATTTCGGAAGTTTCTATAATAAATGCTCCGTAATTATATCCGAAAATATCTTTCTTACTTATATTGTTACCGTATGAAAAACCTATATAGTTACCGAAAGACATTTTCATTACCGCCTCGGCAATACCGCCGTAACCAGGTGTATAAGCCGCTTTTATGGCGCCCTTTTTATTGAGCGACGATATTTTATTGAAATTTTCTATTAACGAAGAGGCAACGGGAAGATTGTTTTCGTCGTATAAACATTTTAAAAGATATACGTTATCTTCCGCATTTTTAAATTCCGGACTGATAACTTCATTCGTGTTGCCCGTAGTAACGGCAAACGAAACCAAAGTAGGCGGCACGTCTATATTTTCGAATGTTCCGCTCATGGAATCTTTACCGCCTATGGCTGCGGTTTTAAAGTCCAATTGAGCTTTGAAAGCGCCCAAAAGTGCGGAAAGAGGTTTTCCCCACCTTGCAGGATTTTTACCAGGTCTTTCGAAATATTCCTGGAAGGTAAGATAAACGTCTTTGAATTCCGCACCGGTTGCAATTAACTTGGATATTGATTCCGCAACAGCTAAATACGCACCGTGATAAGGACTTTTTTCTGTAATATAAGGATTATATCCGTAAGACATATAGGAACAATCGTTCGTATGTTTTTTTTCAGACGATATTTTATGCACCATAGCCTGTATAGGGGTCAACTGCAATTTTCCTCCGAAAGGCATAAGTATCGTACCCGAACCTATAGTTGAGTCGAATCTTTCCGAAAGACCTCTTTTGGAACAAACATTTAAATCGGCAGCCAAATCTTTATAGCCTTTATTAAAGTCATCCGGTATTAATTTATCGAAAGACTCATATTTTTTTGGAACAATATCTATATGTTTTTCAGCACCGTTTGAATTTAAAAATTCTCTTTTTATATTAACTATTTCTTTATTGTTCCACTCCATTACAAGTCTTTTTTCTTCAGTAACCACGGCAACTACGGTAGCTTCCAAATTTTCTTCATTTGCAAGTTTTATGAATTTTTCCGCCATGTTAGCTTCAACCACTACTGCCATTCTTTCCTGCGATTCGGATATTGCAAGTTCGGTACCGTCCAAACCTTCGTATTTTTTAGGCACCGCATTCAAATTTATTTTTAACCCATCGGCAAGTTCTCCTATAGCGACGGATACGCCCCCTGCACCAAAATCATTACATCTTTTAATAAGCAGCGTAGCTTCTTTGTTTCTGAAAAGTCTCTGCAGTTTTCTTTCTTCGGGAGCATTACCTTTTTGAACTTCGGCACCGCAGCTTTCCAATGAATGTAAAGTATGCGATTTAGAAGAACCCGTTGCACCTCCGCAACCGTCTCTGCCCGTTCTCCCTCCCAAAAGTATAACCAAATCGCCCGGCGCAGGACATTCTCTTCTTACGTTTTCCGCAGGAGCAGCAGCAATTACTGCACCTATTTCCATTCTTTTTGCTACATATCCGGGATGATAAATTTCATCCACCTGTCCGGTGGCAAGCCCTATCTGATTGCCGTATGAACTGTAACCTGCGGCAGCTGTGGTTACTATTTTTCTTTGAGGAAGTTTACCTTCTATAGTATCCTTTACGGGAACCGTCGGATCGCTTGCACCGGTAACTCTCATTGCGGCATAAACATAAGCTCTGCCCGAAAGAGGGTCTCTTATAGCACCGCCTATACAGGTTGCGGCACCTCCGAAAGGCTCGATTTCCGTGGGATGATTATGCGTTTCGTTTTTAAAAAGCAAAAGCCAATCTTCTTTTTTACCATCTAATGTTACCTTTATTTTAACCGTACATGCATTGATTTCTTCCGATTCGTCAAGTTTGTTCAAATAGCCTCTCTTTTTTAACACTTTTGCGGCAATAGTTGCAAGGTCCATTAAATTTATCGGCTTTGTGCGCCCTATTTCCTTTCTCGCATTTATGTATTCTTCATATGTTTTCTGTAACAAAGCATCTTCGAACTTAACAGAGTCGACCGTAGTTAAAAACGTGGTATGTCTGCAATGATCCGACCAATAAGTGTCTATCATTCTTATTTCTGTAATTGTGGGAGCTTTATTTTCACTCTTAAAATAATTTTGGCAGAATTTTATATCGTCAAAATCCATTGCCAAACCGTATTTATTTACGAAATCTTTAAGTTCACTGTCGTTTAGCGAATTAAAATCGTTTAAAATTTCCACCTCTTTGGGAATGTTAAAATTCAAAGCAAGCGTTGAATATTCTTTAAGTGAGGCTTCTCTGCATTCTACGGGATTTATGACATATTTTTTTACGGTATCTATCTGCTCTTTTGAGAGATTACCGTTTAAAACATAAACTTTTGCCGTTTTTACGACAGGTCTGTCTTTTTTGGAAATAATTTGTATGCACTGCGCTGCGGAATCGGCTCTTTGATCGAACTGACCGGGCAAATATTCGACGGCAAAAACAACATCTCCTTTTACGGGCAGCTCGTTATAATAATTATCCGATTGCGGTTCGGAAAAAACTGCGGTTTTGCAATAATCAAATAAATTGTTATCGATATTTTCGACATCGTAACGATTAAATATCCTTAATTCTTTTAAATCGCTTATTTCAAGTAAATTGCAGATGTCGTTTTTTAAGGATTTCGCTTCGATATCGAATCCCTCTTTTCTTTCCACATATATTCTGTATACCATTATTTAACCTCCGCCATTAAGGCTTTTTTACCTATATCTTTTCTGAAATATGCGTTTTCGAATTTTACTTTGCTAACTAACGAATAAGCTTTTTTTATCGCTTCGTTTAAATTATTCGCACAGCAAACGCAACCCAAAACTCTGCCTCCCGAAGTTACAAGCTTGCCCTCGGATATTTTTGCGCCTGCAATAAAAATTTCTCCCTCTGCGTTTTCGGGCAGAGCTATTTTAAAGCCTGTATTGTATTTAGCCGGATATCCTTCTGATGCCATAACCACGCAACAAGCCGCCTCGTTATTAAACTCCACATTGACTTTCGAAAGCTCGCCTTTTGACACGGCAAGCATAATTTCAAGCAAATCGCTTTTTAAAAGGGGTAATACCACCTGCGTTTCCGGATCGCCGAATCTACAATTATATTCTATTACTTTAGGACCTTTTTTTGTAAGCATAAGTCCGAAATACAAGCAACCTTTAAAAGGTCTGCCTTCTTTATTCATAGCTTCAATAGTCGGTAAAAATATTTTTTCTTCACATTCTTTTGCAATTTCTTCGGTATAATACGGATTCGGCGCAACGGTGCCCATTCCTCCGGTATTTAATCCCTTATCGTCGTCCAAAGCACGCTTGTGATCCATAGAAGAAACCATAGGTATTAAAGTTTTACCGTCGGTAAAAGACAGAACGGAAACTTCCGGCCCCGTCAAATATTCTTCTATAACTATTTTAGAACCGCTTTCGCCGAAAATTTTATCTTCCATCATAGATTTAACGGCATCGAAAGCTTCCTGCCTGTTTTCCGCTATCACCACCCCTTTGCCCAAAGCAAGACCGTCCGCTTTAATAACTGCAGGCATGGGAGCGGTTTTTAAATATTTTATAGCGTCGTTTAAATTATCGAAAACCTCATATTTTGCGGTAGGAATATTATATTTTTTCATAAGATTTTTTGCAAAAATCTTACTTCCTTCAATAATAGCAGCATTCTTGCGGGGACCAAAACATGATATTCCCTTTTCTTCTAATAAATCCACCAACCCCAAAACAAGCGGATCGTCGGGCGCAACAACCGCAAAATCAATCTTTTTTTCTACGGCAAATTGCACTATCTTGTCCAATTCTTTGGCACCGATATTAACACATTCTGCATCTTTAGCTATTCCGCCGTTTCCGGGAAGAGCATATATAACCTCCGCTTCGGGATTTTTTTTAAGACTTTTTATTATCGCATGTTCCCTGCCGCCGGAACCTATAACCATTATTTTCATATATACCTCTTTAATATTTTCCTATTGTCTATTCTGCAAAATGCAATATTAATAAAATAATTTAAATTTCAATGACAAATAAGTTTATTAAATGTTTAACCGAAGTTATAAATCCTTCGATATTACATTCTATAATTTTCTTTTTAAAATTTTTAACTATGTTGTATTTTGTTTGCGGATATTCGATTAATCTTATGACGATATTTAATTTTTTGCTGTTTTATAATATAACATCGTAACAAAAGAGAAATCAATATACCTTTTTTTGAATAATCAAAAAAATTCAATAAGTTTAAATTTTATTAAAAGTTTTTAATAAAATTTAAATTTCAATGTTATTTAATATCTTCCGATATTATTTAAAAGACAATTTTCCCTTCACATTAATGCTCAACACACTAAAACTTTTAAAAGCAGTATTGAATTTTTATAACAATAACATTTTAATGGTGGAACAATCTCATTCCCGTAAAAGCCATTACCATATTATGCCTGTTGCAGGCGTCAATTACTAAAGAATCTCTTATAGAACCCCCGGGCTCCGCAACATAAGTTACGCCGCTTTTTCTTGCTCTTTCAATGTTATCGTCGAAGGGGAAGAAAGCATCGCTGCCAAGCGCAACGCCGGTTATATTTTTTAAATATTCTTTTTGCTCCTCTTTAGTAAACAAAACGGGTTTTTTACTAAAATAATTTCTCCATACTCCCTCGCCGGTAACTTCCTCGTAATCTTCCGAAAGATATAAATCTATTATATTGTTTTTTTCCGGTCTGCCTACATTTTCAGCAAATTCGAGATTTAATACTTTTTCGTGCTGACGAAGATGCCATAAATCGGCTTTGGTTCCTGCTAATCTTGTGCAATGTATTCTCGACTGCTGCCCTGCGCCGACGCCTATTGCCTGTCCGTCTACTGCGTAGCATACCGAATTCGATTGCGTATATTTTAAAGTTATTAATGCAACAATCAAATCTCTAATTGCGCCCTCTGGCATATTTTTATTTTCCGTCACTATATTTGATAATAAATTTCTGTCTATTTTAAAATTGTTTCTGCCCTGCTGAAAAGTAATTCCGAAAACATCTTTTGTTTCTATTTCTTCGGGAACGTAATTGGCATCGATTTTTACGATGTTATAATTACCTTTTCTTTTTTCTTTTAAAATTTCAAGCGCTTCGTCGGAATATCCGGGAGCAATAATACCGTCGGACACTTCCATTGCTATAATTTTTGCCGTAGTCACATCGCAAATATCGCTAAGTGCAATCCAATCGCCGAAAGAGGACATTCTGTCCGTTCCTCTTGCTCTGGCATAGGCACACGCCAATGGTGAATCGTCTAACCCTTCTATATCTTCTACAAAACAAGCTTTTTTTAATTTTTCGCTCAGTTTAATACCGACTGCACCCGATGTAGGACTTACATGTTTAAAGGAGGTAGCGGCAGCAAGTCCCGTTGCCTCTTTTAGTTCCTTTACCAACTGCCAGCTGTTAAAAGCATCTAAAAAATTAATATAGCCGGGTTTACCGTTTATTACTTCGATAGGAAGGTCTTTACCGTTTTTCATAAAAATTTTTGCAGGTTTCTGATTGGGATTACAACCGTATTTAAGTTCAAATTCTTTCATGCCGTTCTCCTTTATTAAAAAATGTTGTTTTTTTATTTTTTATAAACTATAAATTAACTAATCACTTTTTTTGCAAAAAATAACTATTTATAATAAGCGGTTAATTAATTTATTTTATTTCGTTGCAAAGTTATAAAACGAAAAAAATATAAACGCTGCATACGCCGTTTTTTTGTTTCTGTTTTAATTTAAATATATTGATATGCAAATTCAATTATATTTACGTTGTTTTTATAAAAATTTCTATAATCCGCCTAACAAAAACAGCCGACATTGAATACAGTTAAATTTTGAATTTATATTGTTTATAACTGAATTTTTAAAACAAACTATTTTTTATTTTATAAACATTAACTGCTATGTTAATGAATGTAAACATAATAATTTTTTATTTAAAGTGTTTAAATAGTTAACCAAATAAAAATCAATATTAATATTTTATGAATTTTTATTGATTAATTTATATAAAACCGTTTCGTCGCTTAAATTTATGTATTGAGTGTAAAGCGATATTTTATTGTCCGCATTTAAATTTTCCCAAATGTTTGCGGTGAATTCCTCTATGGATGAAGGAATGGTTATTCTTTCAGGTTCTCCCACAAAAGAAGGAATGGGATTTCCGTCACACACATAAGTATGAATGAAATGTCCCACATTGTTTAAAGGCGAATAATTAAACGTAAAACGATTGCATGCCGTACCGTTATTGTCCGCACTTTTTAAAATACTCATTTTATATGTAAAGCCGTTATCAAGGTCAAGCAAACCGCTAATTCTCGGAGTAAAATTGGGAGTATCCGGTTCGAAACATCTCGTATTTAAAGCATCCTCAAATGTCTTATTGCAAGAAAGAAAATCGTATATCGTATCTGTCTGGTCCCCGTTAGTTACTATTATTTTTTTCTTGTAAGTTTTAATGGGTGAATATATAATTAAGGACGGGTCTTTTACTTTGCTCTCGTCATACGGATAAATAGTTATTCCTCCCTCGCTTTTTTTAAAAATTCTGTTGCGGCTGTTTTCGCTTCTGCCCATAATAAAATATGCCAATACGGCATTTTTTCCGTCTTCGGATTTACCTATAATTATTCCTCTGCCCGCATACGAATTGTTTTTTAAAAGCTTACCTATATCATTTGATTTATAGACATCCATCTGTTTCTCTCCTTTGTCAAATAATTAATTGAAGCAAATAACAACGCTTATTAAATGAGCGCAATTTAGTTTTAATTTTAATTTTTCAATTTAAATGCTTCTTATAATCTAAATTATTAATGAAATATTTGTTTTTAATTGAATATTGAAATAAAACCGCAAAAAATTAATTAAAATTTTTTGCGAAATTAATTCGATATAAGATTGTTTGCTTCTTAATAACCGAGCTTGTATATTCTTTTTAAACTATTTGCATTTAATAATTTTTTTACATAGTTTTTCGGTTGCTTTAGGCAATATTATCCACTCTGCCTGTTTCATAACTTTTAGCTGCAAACTTTCAGGCGTATCCTTCTCGCTTACTTTTACGGCTTTCTGCATAATTATTTTACCGCCGTCGGGGACTTCGTTAACATAATGAACCGTTGCCCCGGTAATTTTCACGCCGTATTTTAATGCTTCTTCGTGTACTTTAATTCCGTAAAAGCCTTTACCGCAAAAAGAAGGAATAAGCGAAGGATGCACGTTAATTATTTTATTCTTATAGCAAGAGGTAAAATTTTCGCTTAAAATGCTCATAAAACCTGCTAAAACGATGAGATCTGCCTTATAAGCATCGATTT
>CASEPJ010000016.1 GCA_949289715.1 uncultured Clostridia bacterium | reverse complement strand
GATTATATAAAAAATCCTAAACCGAACGGCTACAGAAGTTTACATTTGATAATAGAAATACCTATTTTTTTATCGAACGAAAAAAAAGAAATGAAAGTGGAAATTCAAATAAGAACCATAGCCATGGATTTTTGGGCAACATTAGAACATCAGATAAAATACAAAAAGAATATTGTAATAGAAAGCGATGTTTTAGACGAATTATTAAATTGTGCCGTTCAAACTATTCAGTTAGACGAGAAGATGGATAATTTAAGAAAAAAAGTATTGGAAAACTAAATGTTATAAAAACCCGAATTAAAACGGGTTTTTATTTTTTATTTATTTGATATAAGCGCTTTATATAATAATTAAAAATAATTATAAATTATATTTTTTTAAAAATTTGTAAGTATTTTAAATCATAACATTTTTATTTTAATATTTTAAAAATTTTGTTTAATTATTAAATATTAAATTAGTATTTAAATTTATATTTAATATTTAGCGAATTTAAATTTTTTATTTATTATTTTAAAAATTGTTTTACATTGTAATTTTTTTTTAAAGTTAATAATAAATTATAATAATACAAATTTATTTATGAGGTTAATTATGGCTTTTTTTAAAAAAATAGTAATTTTAAAACCTTGCGAAAATAATTTTCCCAATGCGCTTATAAAAATAGAGAATTCCAGCGGTGGAAATAAATGTTTAGTCAGTGCATTGAAATTGCCTTTAATAAACGATGTGTATTATTTTTGCATAATGGGAGAAAGTTTAAAAACCGTTGACTTAGGCAAGGGCGGCGTTATTAAAAAAGAATTTTTTATAGAAAACAACGAAGATTTGAATTTTGCCGTTATATCTTTTAACGGGGAAGATATTATGCCCGTTTATTTCGGATATACTATCAAAAACGACAGTAAAAATCTTGTTAACAAATTATACGACAAACTTACCGGCAAAAATATTTCTCTTCCCTCAAAAGAGCAGTCTACCTCATATAAAGAAATTTTAAAAAACGATTACTATCTGCACGAAGATACGACTTTATCGGATGCAATAGATGAAAACATAAATATGATAGCGAAAGAAAATTATTTTGATTATGATAATAAAGAAAATGGTGTAAATAATAAAAATAATTTCGATTTTGATAATTTTAAAAAGGAAGATGTTATGAACGATATTAAAGAAGTATTAAAAGAAAGTTTAAAAGATATTGTTGAATTTTTAAAAAAAGATATATCTCAGGACTTAAAGAATTCCCTAAAAAAAATAATTTCCGAAATAAAGAATGAAGAGATTAAAGGGGAAAATAAATTTGCCGACAAAAATAATACTTTAAAAGACAATATGACCGATAAAAACGAAGACAATTTTTTTAATTCCTTTGCTTCAAGTAATTCTTTAAATAAAGAAAATTCCGCATCAAACGAACAGAATCCGCAAGCTACATATTACGACAGTGTCAAATGGCAAATAGAAGAAATGTTCAATCAATATCCTAGATTTGAAAAAATGGAAAAAGCCGTTGATAATTCAAAATTCGTTAAAGTAGAGTATAATGACTCTCATTATTTAGTAGGTGTTTTGACCGATCCTGAAACTCAAAACGTAAATTTTATTTTATATGCAGTGCCGGGTATTTATTCGAATACGCCTCCAGAAGAATTGAAAGGGCACGCTCAATGGGTGCCTTTAGACAAAGACGCACCCGATAAAGAGGGATATTGGCTGCTGTTTCAATCGGCTAAAACAGGAGAAAACGTTGAGATAATTTAATCAAATTATATTGAAATAATCTATTCATTTTTTAAATATATTTTATAAATGATTGATATATTTCGATTTTGAAAAATTTTTTAATACAATATTTTAAAAATTTAAATAAAAAATATTGTTATTTAAAAAAATTAATAAAATGATTTCAATGATTTTATTTAATAAGATATTTACAAATTATTATATTATATTTAATAATAGGAATAAATTAATAATAGGAAAAATAACAAAATAAATTTTAACATAAATTATAAAAGGGATGAGTTTAATCCCTTTTTTTATTAAAAATACAAGAAAAATTTATGTTGCAAAAATTTTGAAATTAAGCTAATAATTATTTAAACGGGCATTAAAAATAAATGGATAGTTAAATTTATATTAAATTATAAAATTTATTTAATAGTTAAAGAAAAATTAAATTCAATTGATAAGTCATATAATTTTTATATTTTTATTTAAAAATAATTTATCAATTAATTAAATATTTTTCATGTTTATTTGCCGTTGCCATAATTGTATTTTC
>CASEPJ010000015.1 GCA_949289715.1 uncultured Clostridia bacterium | reverse complement strand
TTTTGGTTTTGCAACTCTATTTTACCACAGATTTGTATGAACTCTTTTTTTTCTTCTACTGTTGCACTTAATAGTATAATTCACCAAAACTAAAAAAATTATATAATATTTAATTATATAATTTATAAATTTTTATCGTATTGTATGGTAGATTCGATTATATTTGAAAAAACTTTTAAAATCAAATCTATTTTGTTGCAGGGAATTTCAGGATATAAAAGTCTTGAATTAATTTCTATAGGTAAGGAAAAAATTTGATTTTTTTTATTAATAAATCGGGAAACGGTATTCGGATTATCTCCGCAAAAAGGGAAATCCTCGGTGGTTTTTAAGTGGTTTGAAATAAATATTTGTTTTATGGTTAAATACAATTTTTCGTAACCTAAAATCAATTTACCTTTGTCTATAACAGGATTTATTTCTGTAGGACGATTGGGTTTCAATTCGTGCAAATCGAAAATATATTTAATAGAATTTTGTTTAATATATTCGGATAAAGCATTTTTAAAAGGTGAAAATTCGTTAAAATTTGGGTCATCGTCGTTTTGTGCCGTTTTTATTATACAATGAACATTGTTGTTTTCGTGTAAATATAATGCCAAGGCTCCCGTCCCTTTTTCGGCAATTTTTATTTTTCCTTTTCTTAAATGTGAATATGTGTGAGGCGCACTAAAAATTATAGGCAAAGCTCCTTTTTTAAAAATATAGGGAGCGGTGTGCGAATTATTAAAAAATTTAAAATATTCTTCGTAATGTAATTTGTCCATATTCTTTATATAAAAATTTAATTTTTTTTATTATATTAAAAATTTTAATATTTTTCAAGTAAGTAAATAGTTTTTTTTAAAATTTTAAACTATGAACCATATTGGCGACTTATCGACATATTTTCATATTTAAATAACGTATAAATATTTTTGTTTTTTTGCATTTTATAACATTATTTTAATACAGTGCATAAAATATCGTATAGATATCGGGAGGTTTTTTATGAGAGAAAGATATTCTTATTTAAGAAGAGAAGATTATACATATTATAAAGCATTTAATAAGAAAAGAACTTTTTATAAAAAACAGGAAAATAATATGATAAAAAATACTTCTGACAGAAAAATAACGTCTATGTCGGTATTAATTTTTGTTTTCATTTTTATATTTATTACTAAGTTTTCAAAAAAAACTATACAGGACGATAATTTAAATAAAAAAGAAGAAGATAGTGATTAATTTCATTTAAATATATACAATTTTTTTATAATAATTTTTTTGAATTAAGAAAAAATATTATTGTATTAAAATATTAGATAAAAAATATTTTATAAATATACAAAAGAATTATTTTATTAAATCTCAATTTTTGATATTCAACAAAAATTTCGTTATCGATTTTTATGCGTAAAAATCTATATTTTTTTAAAAATTCGCTAAAAATTAACAAAATATGCAAAAAATATGCATATTATTTAAATGTGAAAAAAAATCTTAGTTTTATTTCATAATAAAAAAAATTTTTTAAAAAGTATTGACAATTGTATAAATTTAATATATTATAACATTAATTAAAGGTATTTTTTTTATTATTAAAGGATAAATTGTATGTTTAATAATGGGGATATAATTAATTATATTGACATTGTTTTTTCGGTAATTTGCATGAAGAGGCATCTTGCAGGGGCATTATTTCTTTCTAAGGCAATAGAACTAACGGTTATGGATAGTAGTTATGTTTATAAAGGCTTAATGAAAAAACTATATCCCGAAGTTGCAAGACTATGCGGAACAAATCCGCATAAGGTTGAAAGGGATGTAAGATATGCCATAGATGATTGTTATAAAAGCGGCAAATTGGTTTTATTAAATAAAGTCTTTAAAGCAAATATTTTCGATGCTAATTTCAAACCTAAAAACGGTGAGTTTATTGCTCTTATTGCAGATAAAATCAGATTGCGTTTAAATTACGGAAAAATATTGAGCGAAAACGAATTTCATTTATCGACTTAATTAAAGATTCGTTAAAATTTTTTTGTTAGATTCCTTTTATAATAATTTATAAAAGGATAAAGTTTTTTTGCGTTTTATAGATTTTTAGTTTTTATAAATTTTTATTTTTAAGTTTTTCAAAAATTTAATATTTGTTTCAATATAAAATTTTAATCTCTTAACTCTTGACTTATTATAAAACAGCAGTTATACTATTATTAGAAATTGCGGAGAAATATTATGAGAGATTTAACAAAAATAAAAAATGCGGTTTCACGTTCCGTTACTGCAGAAAATTTTACCGGGGAAAAGGGCAAAGGCGGTATGGCTAAAGAGGGTATCGGTATGCCTGCGGCATCCGAACTTGGTGTAGGGTGGAAAGTTTCGCCTGCGATATTAATGAAAGGAAAGTCGGAATTTGTTTTGGCAAATATATTCGGAGAGGGCTCTATAAGACATATTTGGATGACTTGCGCTCCCGATAAATGGCGTTCTTTGATTTTTAAAATATATTGGGATGACGCCTCTGTTCCTTCGGTCTATGTTCCGGCAGGTGATTTTTTCTGCTGCGGCTGGTGCGAAAGGGTAAATATATCTTCTATGGCCGTTGCGGTGAATCCTGCAGGCGGTTTTAATTGCTATTGGCATATGCCTTTTAAAAAAAGAGCCAAAATCGTTATGGAAAATATAGGCAGTGATGATGTGGTTTTGTATTATTCTATAGATTATGTCCTCGAAGAAATAGGTGATAATGTGGCTTATTTTCATAGTCAATGGAGAAGAACAAATCCGCTGAAGTATAAAGACGTTTATGTGATAACCGACAATATAAAAGGTAAAGGCCATTATGTGGGTACATATTTAGCTTGGCAGGTGAACAGTAACGGTTGGTGGGGAGAAGGAGAAATAAAATTTTATATTGACGGAGATAAAGAATATCCCACGATTTGCGGAACCGGTACGGAAGACTATTTTGGCGGAGCTTGGAATTTTGAATTTCCGCAAGGTCAGTACGGTAATTTTTCCTCCCTATATTCGGGGCTGCCTCAAGTAATAAAACCAGACGGTCTATACAGAGCCAATACAAGATTCGGTATGTATAGATGGCATATAAACGATCCCATATATTTCGATAAAGATTTGAAAGTTACTATACAGGCACTCGGTTGGAGACATGGTGGAAAATATTTGCCTTTAAAAGACGATATAGCTTCTGTTGCGTTTTGGTATCAAAGCGAACCATCAAACGCAAAAATCGAATATCCTATTGAAATTTATGAAGTTAACTGATTTATAATTCATTTTAAAATATAAAAATATTATTATAATTTATTTATAAATACTATTTTTAAATGGTTTTAAAAACTGTACTATAAAAATAAATTTATTTTGCATTAAAAAGTTTGTTAAACACTGATTTAAATTCCGGGTGCTAAAATGATAGAATATTATACCAAATTAAATAAAGAAGAAATTGATAATGTAAAAAAACTTTATTTTTTATCCTTTCCGTTAAGAGAAAGAAAGCCTTTTTCTTTCATTCTAAAGAAATATTTAGAAAATAAAATAAATATTTTTTAT
>CASEPJ010000014.1 GCA_949289715.1 uncultured Clostridia bacterium | reverse complement strand
TTTAACGAAGGTAACCATGAATACGAACATTTATATGAAAGAAAAGCTCTTGCGTTTGTGGGTATAAGAAGCAGCGGCATTATTTCCGGTTCTATTAAAGATACTCCTAAAAACAGCAAATGGCTCACCAACGAAACGCAAAGTTTGAAACAAATGAGGGGCAGATTCGGCATAACCTCCTATAAAGGGGATTATGAAACTGCAGGTATTGCATATAAAGCAAAAAAATTCAGAAATCCTTTAAACGCATTCTATTATACTTGCGACGACATAAGATTCACTTCAGGACGTTTTGCCGTTCAGGATACCCGTCTGCAAGAAGTATTCACTTTAGACGATCCCTATAAAAACTGTAAAATTACAGATAATAAATCGTTATTTACACTTACATCTAAAAAAGATATCTATGTAAGTGCAGTTAAAAAAGCCGAGGACGGAAACGGATTGGTAGTCAGACTGCTCAATTTAAATGTAACAACTCAAAAAGTTAAAATAGATATTGACGGAAAAATTTATAAATCCAGAATGAAGGAAGATACTAAAAAACTTCTCGGCGAAAACAGCGCTGAATTTAACTTAAAATCACGTGAAATCATAACTTTAAGGGTAGAAAAATAAAATCGGTCGCTAACGAAATGTAAAAAAAGAAAAAAACAAAAAGAAAAAGAAGCGGAAAAATTTTTCCGCTTCTTTTTAAATTATTAATAAATAAATATTAAAACGTATTTTTTATAATTTATTTGCTATAATTAAATTTTAAAATTATTTATTGTTTTTGCTTTTATAATCTTCAATTGCAGCTTTTATGGCTTCTTCCGCCAATACGGAACAGTGAATTTTTTGAGGAGGCAAACCTTCCAATTCTTCCACAACCTGTTTATTGGTCAATTTTAAAGCTTGTTCAACCGTCATACCTTTTAACATTTCGGTAGCAACCGAACTAGAAGCTATTGCCGCAGCGCAACCGAAAGTCTGAAATTTACAATCCACTATTACATCGTTTTCTATTTTTAAATAAATTTTCATTATATCCCCGCATTCTGCACTGCCTACCATACCAATTCCGTTTGCATCGGGCAATTCTCCTACGTTTTTGGGGTTAGAAAATGTATCTATGACTTTTTGATTATACATAATATTTCTCCTTTAGTTATTATTTTGCAGGATAAAGCGGAGACATTTTTCTCAGCTTCTCTATAATTGTTTTTAAAGTATCGACAACATAATCAACATCTTCCAATGTCGTGCTTCTACCCAAAGTAAATCTAATAGAACCGTGTGCGATTTCATGAGGCAAACCAATTGCCAATAATACATGCGAAGGATCGAGCGAACCCGATGAACAAGCTGAACCCGATGAAACCGCAATGCCGGCTAAATCCAAATTGAAAAGGATTGACTCCCCTTCTATATATTTAAAACTGAAATTAATATTATTAGGCAATCTGTTTTTTACGGCACCGTTAAGTTTCACATAAGGAATTTCATTCTGAATTCGTGAAATCATATGGTCTCTCAATTTTATCAATTTTGCATTTTTTTCTTCAAAATTTTCATATGCCGATTTTAATGCTATAGCCGTGCCTGCAATGCCGGGCGCATTTATTGTCCCTGCCCTTTTATTTCTCTCCTGTTCTCCGCCCGACATAAATTTATCTATTCTTACACCGTTTCTGATGTATAAAACACCCACACCTTTAGGGCCATAGAATTTATGAGCAGACATAGATAATAAATCTATATTCATTGCATTTACGTCGAATTTTACCGCTCCCATAGCCTGAACGGCATCGGTATGAAAATAAATCTTTTTTTCTCTGCATATCGCACCTATTTTTTCAATAGGTTCGATAGTACCGATTTCGTTATTGGCCGTCATAACCGAAACAAGTATGGTTTTTGGAGTGATGGCAGCTAAAAGGTCGTTTACATCTACATTTCCGTATTCATCAACAGGCAGATACGTTACTTCAAATCCCTCCTGTTCGAGCATTTTTAAACTTTCGATTACGGCATGATGTTCAATAGGTGTCGAAATTATATGATTACCTTTTTTTCTGTTTGCTCTGGCTATTCCTTTTATTGCCCAATTATCGCTTTCGGTACCGCCTGAAGTAAAATAAATTTCGTTAGATTTTGCACCGATTATTTCCGCAATATCCGCTCTCGCACTATCTACCGCTTTAATTCCGTCTCTACCGAAACTGTGTAAACTAGTTGGATTTCCGAAATCTGTCTGCATCAGCGGAATCATAACTTTTAATGCCTCATCGCATAACGGAGCCGTTGCAGCATAATCCATATATATCCTTTTCATTTTTTACCTCCGTTTATTATCAAATCTTGTAAAGTAATATTATCCAAAACAATGTTAATTCCTTCATAAAGTTTTTGCCATACAATTTTTGATGGACAATTACCGCTACATTCCCCCACTACACAATCGGTCAATTTAAAATCATCTTCAAGGGGTCTTACTATTTCTCCTACTGTTATTTCATTTGGTTTGCGGGTTAAAAAATAGCCGCCTTGTGCTCCCCTCTGCGCCTCAATAATTTTATGTTTTTTTAAAATGCCAATAATCTGTTCGAGATATCCGTTGCTGACTTTCATTTTATCGGCAAGGTTCTGAACTGAAATAATTTCATTCGATATTGCAATATAATAACAGGCGTTTAAGCCGTATTTGGCTCTTGCTGACAATTTCATACTAATTCCTACTCCATGACTATGAATTAGTATATCACTTATTATGTATGTTGTCAATAATTTAACATAAAAATGCAAAAAATTTCATATAATTTAAAGAAATATATTTAAGGGGAAGCTGCCATGAGAGATGATATTGTCGAACGCTGCAAAACTCTTGCCGAATACATAATAAAAACCGGCTGCACTGTGCGTGAAGCCGGCAAAATCTTTGCGGTATCTAAAAGTACTGTTCATAAAGACGTTTCGGAAAGACTTAAATACATCGATGAAAATTTATATAACAAAGCTCGTAAAATACTGGAAGTAAATTTTTCGGAAAGACATCTTAGGGGAGGAATAGCCACAAAAAAGAAATACGAAAAAATAAAATCTTGGAAAAAATAAATTTTAATGCATAATTTAAAAAAACAGAGTAAAACTATTAACAAGAAAGTAAACCAATTAATAAAAAAATTGCGGTTAGTAAATATTCTTATGCAAGAATTGAATAACGATAGAGCAAAAGTATTTAATTAAGGGGAAAAATGTAATATTAATTAAAATATTAATTAACTTTCTTAAGACCTTTTAATTATATTAAAAGGTCTTTTTTGTTATTATATTTTACATAAAATTTTAAATAAACACAGGCAAAATTTAATTGCTTAAATAAATAATTTATAATATAATAAAAAAAGGTGTTTAAATGGATAATTTAACTATATATTTTATTTTCATATGTATAATGAGTGTCTTTGAGTTGATTTTATACGCAATAGACAAATACAATTCCATGCACGGTAAATGGAGAATTAGAGAAAAAAGTCTTTTTTTAGTCTCCTTTTTAGGCGGAGCACTGGGCGCAATTTTCGGTATGCTAATATTTAGGCATAAAACCAAACATTGGTATTTTTGGATTATTAATATTTTATTTCTTGTTTTACAAATCTTATTAGGAATAATAATTTTTAAATTTACTTATTAAGTTCGATAAATACCATTTCATACGGATTGCATATTCTCGGAATAGGTTTTCCGCTACCAGCCCCTCTGTTTACTATCATTTGAGCTTTCTCTCCCTTATAATATCCACCGGCTAATTTTGGGAAAAATCCCTGCCCTGGAGCAAAAAAACCTTTTTTAAAGGGAAACCGGAATTGACCTCCGTGCGCATGACCGGATAATATCAAATCAAATCCGAAAGAATCGTAAATATTAAAACATTCCGGCCTATGTGTTAACAAAACTGTAAATTCGTTTTTATTTATATTATTTGCAGTCATTTTATTTTGAACTTCACATATAAAATTATTAATTGCCTGAATTTTATTTAAACCGCATGAATAGCCGAATACAGGGTCTTTTATGCCGGCAATGATAATACTGTCGTTTTCTTTTTTTATTGCCGTATAAGTATTATTTAAAAGACAAATACCCCATTTCGAAAATAAATCTTCAACATTGCATAAATTTTTAACGGCATACTCGTGATTACCGTAAACATAATATACCGGTGCAATTAAAGGGAGATTTTTTAATAATTGCATACTATTTAATGATCGGTTGTTTACTACAATATCCCCTGTTAAAACAATTATGTCGGGAGATAACTCTTTAACTTTATTTATTATTTTTATCTGCCCCTCTCCATAATATTTATTATGAATATCCGAAATGTGTAAAATTTTAAATCCTCTAAATTCAGGAGGTATTTTTTCTGATGATATTTTATATTTTTCTATAATCATTTTTATTTCCTTTAATTGTATTCA
>CASEPJ010000013.1 GCA_949289715.1 uncultured Clostridia bacterium | reverse complement strand
TCTCAGAATCGAAAGTAAAAATAAGTTTTTTATTAATTTTAGGATTTTTTACAGCAACATTAACCAACCCTTTTTTCAATGTGTGGAAAAAAACCTGTTCGTCGTAATCGGGGGTAGGCGAATCCATTATATTAAAGGTAGAAAATCCCTTTTGGGCATCATCGTCTCTAGGTTGAGAGGATTCAAAATCTCCCTCAATTTCAACACCTTCCTGTAACATCGGATAACCGATATTAAAATGGTATAAATATACATATTCTTCTTTTTGAAAACCGAGATTTGTTAATTTATCCTCAATTTCAAAAGTATCCGACCCGTATTTGGTGGTAATTGTTCTAACAATTTCTAAATTCTGCTTAAAAAGCGCAGTATTTTTTATAGTCCCCTTAAGCTGAAGAATATAGTCATCGTCTTTCCAAAAAGCTTCGAGAGCAAGATTGCTCGCCGGAGTCGAATTTTGCGTTCCGTGAGTTACCGTGTTTTTTCTGGCTCCTCCGGTATTATCCGGTCCGCAAGTGTAAAGAAAACCGGCATTAAAACAATTTTCGAATTTAAAAGCATCCGTATGACATAAAGCCGGTGAATGGTTACCGTTTTTTGTTAAAAAAGAAATATTAGTTGCATTATGGGATAAATTATAAATGTCCATACCCTTATCAATCAATACGGTCATATTTATTTTTCCGTTATTTAACTCGCAAGCTTTGCTCTCGCTTTCCGGTCCGAATAAATATTTATAAGGTTTAATATAGGCAAGTTGAGAAATATCTCCCACAACACTTAAAAGTTCTTTTTTTGTCATAAATTAATCCCCGCAAGAAAGTTTCTTTATTCGATTAATTATATCAAATAAATTATAAAAAATCAATATTTTTATAAATAATAATATAATGTAATTGAAATGTAATTTTTTTAACATTCGAATTTTAATAATAAAAATTTTTATTTCAAAATACATTATAAAGATGAAAGTAAAAATTCACATTTTCCCTTAATTTTAAGTTCGCCCAAACCGGCAGGTAAAAAGAAAGTATCTCCTTTTATAAAATCCGTTTCATAGCCCTCAGAAGTTAAAGTACCTTCTCCTTCTATAAATGTAATTGCATAAAAAGTTTCGTTATTGATAAAAATCTCTTTTTCATTTACAATCTCAAACATTTCTACCGTAAAATATTCGTTGGTAAAAACTGTTGATATTTTATTGCCGCACAAATCGGAAATTGCCTCGTTTTTTGATATACAATTTTTAGGCAAAGGAGATAAATTTGATACTGCAAGCGCTTTATCTATATGTAACTCTCTTTCTTTTCCGTCTTTGCCCTTTCTTTTATAATCATAAATTCTATATGTTAAATTGGAATTTTGTTGAATTTCCACAATAGTCATTCCTTTGCCTATTGCGTGAACGGTTTTAGGAGGTATAAAGACAGCCTGACCTTTTTTTAAAGGCATAAATTCAAGTAAATTTTCGATTTCTCCCGATTGAATGCTATCTTTAAATTCTTTTGCAGAAATTTCTTTTTTGAATCCGCAATATATTCCGCTGCCTTTTTCCGCATCTACAACATACCACATTTCGGCTTTTCCGAATTGATTTTCGTTTTTTAAAGCATATTCGTTGTCAGGATGAACCTGAACGGATAAATTACTGCTAGCGTCTATAAATTTAATCAATAAAGGGAAGAAAGGATAATCTTTTCCCTTCTCTCCTACGGAATCCTGCCAATAATTTATAATTTCTGATAAAGTTTTTCCCTTAAGTTCTCCGTTTGCCGCTACGCTGTTTTTATCTTTGAAAGCGGAAAGTTCCCACGATTCTGCCAAAGTATCTGTATCTGTTTTTTTTCCCCATTTTTCTTTAAGTTTTATGCCGCCCCAAATATAATCGGCAAAATAAGGAATCATTTTAACAGGATATTTGTTGATCATATAAACACCTCACAGATATTAATTAAAACAGTAAATAAATCTATTAATCTGCAAATTAATCTATATAAATTAATCTGCCGCAATTTTCGCATTCAACGATTTTATTTGCGTTCAACTTGGTCTTGCAGTCCACCGAAAGTTCCATAAAACAACCGCCACATTGACTGTCACCCAAAAGCTTGACTATTGCGGGCATTATTTTATTATTCCTCAAACGTTTATATTTTTCGAATAAATCACCGCTTAAATCTTTCGAAGCGGCATCCAATCTTTTAATAAGTTCTACAGCTTTAGGTTCGATAGATTTTTTATAAACGTTAAATTTATTTTTTGCCTCAGAATGGTAACCTAAATTTTCAACATATTGATTTTTTAATTCCTTATATGTTTTGTTTAGAGAATCCAATTTCTTTTTTAAAGCGTCCGCTTCTTTTTCGTAAGATAAAACAATTTCCATTACTTTATCCGCATTTACCATAATGTCATCGAATTCATCCTGTTTTTCGGCAATTTCCGCTCTGTTTACCAATTCGGTAACTTTTTTTGAACATTCCGAAATTTTATCGGATAATTTTTTTAAAAAAGTTTTATATTCGGCAACATCCTTGTCCATTTTTATAAGAGTGGATTCTATAGATTTTATATTTTGTTGCAATTTCAAAACGGCAATTCTGTCCTTGTTTTCTTCGATTTCTTTTTCCATTTTGAATTTTTCCATATCGATTTTTTGATATTCAAGTATTTTTTGCAGCATATTAGCCTCCCGTTATTCAGTAAAAGGATTTTTCCCTGTAATTTTTATATTTAAATTTTGAAAGTTTGTTTCAAGCAATTTTTTTAATTTTTCCATATAAGGATATTCCATTGTATAATGACCGATATCTATAAACGATAATTTGTCGTCATAGTTTTCTATAAGATAATTATGTTTTATTTCGGATGTAATATATGCATCGGCTTTTTTATCTTTTGCCAAATCGACCAATTCCTTATCACATCCGGCTCCGCAAGTTAAAGCAACTTTTGAAATAATTTTATCGGGGCTGCCTGAAAATTTTATTTTTTTATCTTTTAAAATACATCTTAAATTCGAAACAAAATCGTTAAGTTTTATAGAAGATATTTCACCGATTGCTCCTAATCCGTAATCCGTTAAAGGTTGATAATGCATTAACCCTATTGTTTCGGCAAAAACACTGTTTACGCCGCCTGTTGCACAGTCCGCATTGGTATGCATTGCAATAAGCGATATATCGTTTTTAATCAATAAAAAGATAATATTCCCGGGATATTCGTTTTTGTTTATTTTTTTTAATGGATTAAAAATAAGCGGATGATGAGTAATAATCAAATTGGCACGATTTTCAACGGCACATTTTATTGTGCTTTCCGTTACGTCCAAATCTAAGCAAATTCCCTTAACTTGCGAATTCTCGTCACCCACATTCAGACCGGGATTATCCCATTCTTCCGCCAAAACAAACGGTGCTATATTATTTAAATAATCGATAACGTTTTTAATTTTCAACATTTTTTAATTTTTATCTTTTCTATTTTTTCTATTTTATTATTTATTTTCGCTTAAAAATTTACAAATCAAATTGTATTCATTTAATAATTTATCGGCTTTATTTATGTTTGGCATAGTATTAAATTTAGCTTCGTAATTATTTTTTTTGAATTTTAATTTTTCAATTAACTCTTTTTGTGCAAGGTAATAAAAAACCCCGAAAGATTTTTGCATTTCCGTAAGAGAAATTATTTCATCGCCTTTTTTGGCGACGATCAGGTCATAAAATTTTATATCTTTTATAACTTTATCGATAATAAAAGAGTATCTGTTTTGTTCTAAATATTCTCTTAACTTTTTTGCGTCTTTCATAGGCTGAAGTACCAACGTTTTAGGGAAATAGCCTTCTTGTAATATTTTAATTATTTCCGCACCGCCCAACCCTGCCATAAGACAAACCTCGCATTTATCTTCAGGAATGTTTTTTAATCCGTCCGATTGTACGAAAGAAATATTTTTAACATCATTATCAAATAAATTTTGGCATTTTCTAAGACTCGGTAAAGATATATCCGCAGCAATTATATGGTCTGCGATTTTATTAAGATGAACTAAATATGTAATATAACCGTGATCGCAACCTATTTCCACAAAATAATTACAATGCGGGATATTTTTTACTATCTCGTATATTCTATGGGATATTCTGTTATGCATCCAAAAAATCCCTTAATCGTTTACTTCTGCTGGGATGTCTTAATTTTCTCAATGCTTTTGCTTCTATTTGTCTTATTCTTTCTCTTGTTACATTGAACTCTTTTCCTACCTCTTCTAAAGTTCTCGGCTTTCCGTCGTCTATTCCGTAACGTAGACGTAATACTTTTTCTTCTCTAGGCGTTAATGTATCCAATACTCCTATAAGCTGTTCTTTAAGCATGGTAAAAGAAGCCACATCGGAAGGAGCCGATGCGTTTTCATCTTCAATAAAATCTCCTAAATGACTATCTTCTTCTTCACCTATAGGCGTTTCTAACGAAACAGGGTCTTGAGCTATTTTTTGAATTTCTCTAACTTTCGCTTCGTCAATCCCCATATAAGCGGCAATTTCGGCAGAAGTAGGCTCTCTGCCGTTTTCCTGTAAAAGCTGCCTTGAAACACGAGTCTGTTTATTTATAGTTTCTACCATATGAACGGGAACACGAATTGTCCTTGCTTGATCAGCAATAGCTCTTGTGATGGCTTGTCTTATCCACCATGTGGCATAAGTCGATAATTTGAATCCTTTGGTGTGATCAAATTTTTCAACAGCTTTCATCAAACCCAAATTACCTTCCTGAATCAAATCCAAAAAAAGCATACCTCTTCCGACATATCTTTTTGCAATGCTGACAACAAGCCTTAAATTTGCTTCGGAAAGACGTCTTTTTGCATCTTCGTCCCCTTCTTCCATTTTTTTTGCAAGAATCAATTCTTCTTCGGTAGTTAAAAGAGGAACTTTACCTATATCTTTCAAATACATTTTAACGGGATCGTCAATGCTGATATCGCTCATTATTTTTTCGATAATATCATTGCCTACATCTTCGTTTCTTGCATCGATTATATTAATATTTTGCGACTTTAATATGCACAATACATTATCCATTTCGTCGGACGTAGGCTCAACTTCTACCAAACCGTCAAAAATTTCCGAATAAGTAATTTCGTTTTTCTTCTTTTTGGCGAGTGCTATCAAAGGTATAATACCGTGAACTTTGGTATCGAGAACCGTTATCCCCGCAGCAGATAAAGCTTTTTCCATATCTTCGTACACAATCGAAGAATTTTCGATCATGTTTTGCACATCGTGTTTAATTATATAGCCGTTTGATTTCAATGCTTTTTCTTTTAATGCTGAAAATATTTCGTCAAAATGTTTTTCTGACATATTTATCTCCTTTAGACGTTCAATTTAAGTATAGATAATTCTTTTGACAGCTGATTATATTCTTTTAAATAATCAGCTCTTTCCGACACAGATACCGATTGAGTAATTTTATTTTTCAATTCCGACAGTTTATTCATTAAATATTCTTTTTTCAAAAACTTAATGCAATCGTTATAATATAATTTTTGCGAAAGCTCTTCGCTGAAATCCGATTTTAAAATATCGCCTATTGCAGAGTTTTCCACATTTTCCATATTATTATATAAATCGGAAATAGTTATTTTTTTGTCTTGAGTTATCGCATCGCTGATTAAATTATAAATATCTTCGATTTGTTTGGAATACAAAAAATATTTAATTATATCCCAATCTTTTTCTATATCACCATTTAACAATTTAAATAATATAAAATTAACGGATTTTTTTATGGTTGCTTCGTTGCCTATTTCGATGGGCGACTCTTCTTTTAAATAATTAACGGATCTTTCGTTTTTATTTAATTGTGTTTTTAAAGAGTCATATGTAAAACCTGTTATTTCCTTTATTTTATTTAAATATACTTCCTGTTCGACTGCATTGTCGATTTTTCTTATTAATTTAATTGCTTCAGTTGCAAAATTGCTGCGTTCGTAAACATTTTTTAAATTATATTGCTTTAAAAGAATTCTTAATTTATATTCTTTTAAAGGAATTGCGTCTTCCACAAGCTGTTTAAATGCAGACACGCCTTTATCTTTAATGAATTCGTCAGGGTCTAAATTATCCGGCAATGAAATTATTTTTACGTTTAAACCCTGTTCTTCCAAAATACCAAGCCCTCTTAAGGTAGCGTTTTGTCCGGCTGCATCACCGTCGTAGCATATTATAACATTATCCGAAAAACGTTTTAACAGTTTAGCCTGCTCTACGGTAAGCGAAGTCCCCATACTTGCAACCGAATTAATAATGCCGGCTTGCGACAGGGCTATTACATCCATATATCCTTCAACAATAATTAAATTTTCGATTTTTTGTTGAGATTTTAAATTTCTAATAAAATTCAATCCGTAAAGAACTTTGTTTTTTTCGAACAATAAAGTTTGCTGAGTGTTTTTATATTTTGCTAAATCTTTATTATCTGTTATAATTCTTCCTCCGAATGCTATAGGATTATTATAAACATCGAAAATGGGAATAATTAGCCTTTCCGCTAAAAAATCGTATGCTTCTTTATAATTATTTACTCCTATAACGCCGGAATCTTTTAAATCTTGAATATCGAAACCGGATTTAATTAAATATTGAGCCAATTCAGTTGAATTTTTGGAACAACCGATGGAAAATTTTTTTACGGTTTCGACAGAAAAACCTCTTTTTTGTAAATAAGAAGTATATTTTACTGCGTTGTGTTTTAGATTGTTGATATAAAAATCGTTAGTTAAAGAAAGAATTTTTTGTAGTCTGTCCTTTTTGTTTTTCTTTTCGACTATTTTATCGTCAAAATTAAATTCAGGCATTTTAACTCCTGACATGTCTGCCAAAATTTTTACAGCCTCGATAAATTCTACACCTTCGTATTTTTGAACAAATTTTATTACATCTCCGCTTTCGCCGCAACCGAAACAGTGATAATATTGCCCGTAAGAATCTACGGCAAAAGAAGGAGTTTTTTCATGGTGAAAAGGACATCTTCCCCAAAAATTTTTTCCCTTTTTCTGCAATGGTATATAACGACCAATTACATTAACAATGTCGTTTTGTAATTTTAAATTTTCTATCCATTCCGGTGTTATGCCGTATGGCATTTTAAGTCACCTCAAAAAATAATCTCTAAATAAATATACGCTTTTTCGGACTAATTATCCTTTATAAAAAATAAATTAGTAATTCAAATTACTAATTCCAGCATTTAGGAACAAAAACGGAATTAAATACTTTTATGGCAAAATTGTCGGTCATTCCTGCAATATAATCACATACTATCTCTTGCATAGTATATTTTCCCGATAAATTCAAATAAAATTCCGGCAGTTTGTCCTTATTATTATAAAAATAATTATACATTATGCGAATCATTCTGTCGGCTTTTACTTCTTCTTTTTTTGCAATGGAATCGGTATAAACTTTTTCAAACATAAAATTGCGTAAAATTTCGGTCGCTGAATTTACCGACTCTGTCATGGAAACGTCATTTTTGTTGTATGAATTTTTTACAATATCCATTATCATGTTTCCTATTCTGTCCGATGAAGAGGAACCCAAAATTTTTACAACCTCTTTCGGTAATTGACTTTCATCTATTATGCCTGCCCTTTGAGCATCGTCTATATCGTGATTAATGTAAGCTATCCTGTCGGAAACGGAAACAACTTTGCCCTCCAAAGTTAAAGGATTACCGGTTTTTTTATGATTTAATATTCCGTCAAGAACTTCATATGTCAAATTCAGACCGTTACCGTTGTTTTCTAATATCTCTACCTGTCTGATGCTTTGCTTATTATGTTCAAAATAGCCTTCCGTTAAAGAAGAAAGCGTCTTTTCTCCGGCATGTCCGAAAGGCGTATGACCTAAATCGTGTCCTAATGCAATTGCTTCGGTTAAATCTTCGTTCAATTTTAATCCCCGTGCAATAGAACGTGCAATCTGCATAACCTCTAAAGTATGCGTTAATCTCGTTCTGTAATGATCGCCTTCGGGAGAAAGAAAAACCTGTGTTTTATGCTTTAAACGTCTAAAAGATTTTGAATGTATTATTCTATCTCTGTCTCTTTGAAAGTCGGTGCGCAAATTACAGACGTCTACAGGATATTTTCTTCCTTTTGTGTCTTTGGATTTAAAGGCATAAGCAGAAAGCCAATATTCCTCGAGTTTATATACGTCCTCTTTCATTTTTGACCTCTTAACTTAACGAGCCAACATGGATGCCAGCGTATACATTTTTATATCGAAAGGCCTTTTCATATTCAAAGCCTCTACAATATCAAAATCGACTATCTTATTGTCGACAATACCGACCACTCTGTTGCCTATACCTTTGTATAAAAGCGAAACGGCATGAGCACCGAATTTACATGCGAGAATTCTGTCGAACATGGAGGGAGTGCCTCCTCTTTGAATATGTCCGAGTACTGTCGCCCTAACGCTTAATCCGGTTGCATCCTGAATTTTTTCGCAATAATCCCAAGCATTTCCTGCCCCTTCGGCAAGCACTATAATATCGCTCATTTTTCCCGTCTTTTTACTTTCTAAAAGTCTTGAGCAAATTTCATCCAGAGTTATAGGCATTTCGGGTGTGATAATTATTTCCGCACCGGAAGATATACCGGCATAAAGAGCAATATCGCCAGCTCTGCGCCCCATAACTTCGACAATACTTACTCTGTCATGAGAAGTCATGGTATCTCTTAAATTATTGATATTCAATATTACCGTGTTTACGGCAGTATCGAATCCGAGAGTATAGTCGGTATATTGCAAATCGTTATCGATTGTACCCGGAATACCGATAGTAGGAATTTTATATTCTTCGCTTAAAACTTTTGCACCGTTAAAAGAACCGTCCCCGCCGATAACTATAAGACCGTCTATTTTATTTTTTTTAATGGAATCTACTACCTGCTGCTGTCCTTCTTTAGTAAACATTTCCATACAACGAGCAGTTTTTAACATGGTTCCGCCTCTATGTATTATATCGGAAACGGAACGCATATTCATTGGTCTTATGCTGTCCGTTAAAAAACCGCTATAACCACGTTCAATTCCGACTACTTCCATCCCCATACATATTCCCGTTCTGACAACGGCCCTTATACAAGCATTCATTCCGGGGGCATCTCCGCCGCTAGTAAGAACACCGATTTTTTTCATTTACGATTCCTCCAATAATTAAAAACTATTAATTTTATATTATAACATTTATGTTAAAAAATTTCCAGAAAATTAACGCAAAATACAAATAAATATTTATACTTTTTATTATTTTTCAATTAATTTGACGTTTTCGCTCCCTAAAATTCCTGCGAGCTGCCATTTTAATCCGTTTGAAAATTCAATATTATGTTTTGCGTCGTACAATTTACCGTTACATTGAATACGCACCGGAATTTCACCGGGATATTCGTTAAATAATCGTTTTATTTTTTCGTTTAATACTTCATTGAATATATCGTATTTCAAATATAAAATTTTTAATTTTACGGGTTCTTTAAATTCATTTGTATTTTCTAAATTTTGCAAAGAAGTCGATATGTTTTCCGATTCATTGAGTTTTAGTTCTTCTATTTTATCCGCAAATAATGTGGGAGAATCTCCCTCTCTTATGCTTATCCTTCCGCATATTTTGCAAATTGAATCGGGTATTAGTTTTTCTTTGTACATTCCTACGTTGTTACCCGAAATTAAAATGCCTACGGAGCCGTAAAGATCTTCCGCTTTTGCACTTATATATTCTCTTCCTGCTTTTGAATATGCCTTTCTTATTTCGCTTAATACTCCTATAATCGAAACATATTTGCCGTCTAAAGCTAATACTTCGTTATTTTCTTCTTCTGCAACGGGATCTAATTTAAACATTGAAGTGTTATATTCCATTTGGGATAAAATAGAGGTATATTTATCCAAAGGATGTCCCGATATATACATTCCCAATACTTCTCTTTCGAAATTAAGCTTTTCTTTATTGCTGTATTCGGGAATATTCGGCAATTCGGTTTCTTTTCCGGAAATTGTTTGAGGCATATCGAAAAACGAAAGCTGACCGCTCTCCTTTGCTTTTTTATCTTTATTTGCCACGTCCAATAACGATGGATAAATTTCCATATATTGACTGCGGTAATTACCGAAACAATCAAATACGCCTGCCTTAATCATATTTTCAACCAAACGTTTATTCAAACACGATGAAGGCACTCTGTTTATCATATCCTCAAAAGATTTAAACGGTCCTTTTTCACGTTCCGCTATAATCTCTTTGGTAACCGTTTCTCCCACGTTTTTAATAGCGGCAAGTCCGAACCGTATTCCTCCGTTTTCAACCGAAAAATAAACTTTACTTTTATTGATATCGGGCGGTAAGACCGCTATATCTTTTTCTTTTAAATAGGTGATGTATTTTATAATATCGTCGGGGGCATTCAGTCTGTTATTCAATACAGCACATATAAACTCCACAGGATAATATCTTTTTAAATAAGCAGTCTGATAACTTAATAAAGCATAGCCGGCGGCGTGAGATTTATTAAAAGCATATTTTGCAAAACCTTCCATTTTATCGAAAACTATTTTTGCTGTTTCTTCGCTTATTCCTCTTTTTACTGCACCGTCTATAATATAATTTCCATTTTCATCCTTTTGACCGTATAAAAACTTTTGTTTTTCAACCACCATTTGGTCGACCTTTTTCTTGCCCATTATTCTTCTTAAAATATCGGCATTACCCAAAGAATAACCCGCCATAGCCTGAACAATCTGCATAACCTGTTCCTGATAAACTATTACGCCGTAAGTAGGTTTTAAAATGTTTTCTATACAAGGATGGTCATATTGTATTTGGTCAGAAAATTTTTTGCCTTTAATGTATTCGTCTATGAAATCCATCGGCCCGGGTCTGTATAAAGATATTCCCGCAATAATTTCTTCCATACAATCGGGCTGGAGATCTCTCATAAACTTTTTCATCCCCGCACTTTCGAGTTGGAATACGGCATCGGTTTCTCCCGAGCTAATCAATTTATAAACCTCGGGATCGTTATTTTCCATTTTTTCAAAATCTATTTTTATACCGTGTTGTTCGTAAACATAATCACAAGCTTTTTTGATATCCGTTAGAGTCCTCAATCCCAAGAAATCCATTTTAAGAAGACCCAATTCCTCAACAGCTATCATATTGAATTGAGTGGTAATGTCCTCGCCGTTTCTTGCCAAAGGAACGTGATCGGATATTTTTTCTTTACATATAACAACTCCCGCAGCGTGCATGGAAGCATTTCTGGGGAAATTTTCAAGTTGAACGGCTACATCTATAACCTGTCTGGTAACGGCATCCGAATCGTATGCCGCTCTAAGGTCGGGTATAAAAAATTTACTTGAAGAATCAATAAGCAATGCCAAATTCGAACCTTTTTCCGGAATAACAGGCATAACTTTGGTTAATTTATTTACATCGGCAAAAGGAACCGAATAAACCCTCGCTACATCTTTAATAGCCGCTTTTGGTGCCATTCTGTTAAAGGTAATAATCTGACATACATTATCGTGGCCGTATTTTTCTCTAACGTATTCGATTACCTCGCCCCTTCTTTCAACACAAAAATCAACGTCGAAATCGGGTGCAGATACTCTCTCGGTATTTAAAAATCTTTCAAAAAGAAGACTGTATTTTAAAGGTTCTACTTTGGTTATGCCTATTGCATAAGCTACTATGCTTCCTACCCCGCTGCCTCTTCCCGGTCCCACCGGAATATCGTGCAATGCCGCATAATGAATAAAATCCCATACGATTAAGTAATAATCGACAAAACCCGTCTTATGAATAACTCCGAGTTCATATTCAACCCTATCTATTACTTCCTGCGTTACGGTTTTATACTTTTTATTTATTCCTTCATATGTTAAATCTCTTAAAAATTTATACGGATCGTCAAGTTTTTTTTGTTCTCCCGTAATTTCGTCCTTAACTTTAAATTCAGGGAAAAGCGGTTGTTTAAAGGGAATTTCCAC
>CASEPJ010000012.1 GCA_949289715.1 uncultured Clostridia bacterium | reverse complement strand
TTTGTTTGATTTTATATAATTTCTAGTATTATAATAAAATAAAATTTTTAATTTTACAAGGATTAAAATATGCTAAAAGATAAATTATTGCAAGATTTAGAAGAACATTTTGAAACTTTAGGACAAGTTAGAAATTTAGCACAAAATTATGATGAAAGATTGTTTAATTATCTTTTAGAAGAAAGTAAATATAAAGAAGAATTTAAAAATAGATTTTTTATTTTTAATAAAAAAGTTTTGATTTTTAAAATAAATGAATTTTTAACATTTTTAGATCTTAAAAATTTAAGTGGTAGCTTTACAAGCTATGCTAACAAAATAGGACTTGCAAATAAAACAAAATCTCTTTTAAAAACAAATAACGAAGTAGTATTAAATTTTGCTTTTAAAGATGGCATTATAAAAGGCGGACAAAGTAAAGATGAGCAAAAAACACAAGAGATATTTTTCAATGAAATACTAGCTCATGATGAAATAGATGTGTTATTTGATAAAAAAGCTTTGCAGAATTTTGAACTAATAGGTGAAATAAAAAATTTACAAGAATATTTAAAAAATAATCCAAATTTGCTCATAAAAGGCAATAATTTACTAGTGTTACATTCTTTAAAAAAGCTTTATGCAAATAAAATAAAATTAATCTACATTGATCCACCTTATAATACGGGTAATGATAGTTTTGGTTATAATGACAAATTTAAACACTCTACTTGGCTTACTTTTATGAAAAATCGCCTTGAAATTGCTAGGGAATTTTTAAGAGATGATGGTGTGATTTTTGTGCAATGTGATGATAATGAACAAGCATATTTAAAAGTACTTATGGATGAGATTTTTGGAAGAGATAATTTTGTAAATAGTATAGCTGTTAAATTAAAAAATATTGCAGGAGCAAGTGGAGGAGGAGAAGATAAAAGATTTAAGAAAAATATAGAGTATATTTTAATTTATGGTAAAAGTTATGAAAAATTAGAACAATTTAAATCTGTATATGATTCTAGAGAATTGTATTCTCATATAAGTTTTTGCAAAGAAAATAATATTAGTTGGAAATATACTTCGGCTCTACTCAATGGCGGTGAAAAAAAGTTAATAGCTACAACACTTGATGGTGATGGCAATGAAATTAAAATTTTTGAAAGAATTAATTATGATATAAAATCCATAGGACAAATGATAAAAGATTTTAAAATGAATGAGAAAGAAATTTTTTATCATTATGTAAATAAAATTTTTAGAACCACGATGCCACAAAGTTCAATTAGAGTGAGAGTTCTTGAAAAATTAAAAGAATTAAATTTAAGTCCTTATCTTATATCTATAGAATATACCCCAAAAAGTGGAAGAAATAAAGGTGTTGTATACGAGCAATTTTATAATGGAGAAAAATTAAATTTATTCGCATGGCTAAAAGATGTTATAGAAATTAAAGATAAGCAAATTTTTAAAAAAGAATTAGCTGGAACTTTATGGGATTTTGCTTTCGCAATGACAAATTTAACAAAAGAAGGGGATACTCAATTTAGCAATGCAAAAAAACCCGAAGCTTTACTTCAAAGAATTATAGAAATTTCTACAAATGAAAACGACATAGTAATGGATTTTTTTGCGGGAAGTGGCACTACTCTAGCCGTTGCTCATAAAATGAAACGCAAATGGATAGGCATAGAACAAATGGATTATATAGAAACTATCACAAAAGAAAGACTCAAAAAAGTCATAGAAGGTGAGCAAGGTGGTATCAGCAAAGCAATAAATTGGCAAGGTGGTGGAAATTTTGTTTATGCTGAGCTTATGCCACTTAATGCAATTTATAAAGAAAAAATACAAAATTTAAATGATGAAAAAGAACTAGATAATATTTATCAAGAGTTAAAAACCAAAGCTTTTTTAGATTATAGAGTAGATATAAATGAAATTTTAAAAGATAAAGAATTTGAAAATTTAGACTTAGAAAGCAAAAAAGAAATTTTAAAACTTGTTTTAGACTCTAATATGGATTATCTTTTATATGGTGATATAAAAGATGAAGATTATGCCTTGTCTAAAGAAATAATAAAACTTAATAAAATATTTTATGGTGATGAAAATGTTTAATAAAAAACTACACGAGCTTTTACAAGAAGAATTTGGAAAAAGAGGTATAGAGCAAATAGAAATTCCTTTTTACGTAAAAGAGAATTTATCAAAAGAATTAAGAATTTATCAAGAAAAAGCTCTAAAGTATTATTATGCAAATTCTGATAGCATAAAACAAAGACATTTAATGTTTAATATGGCAACAGGAAGTGGAAAAACTCTTATAATGGCTGCATTAATACTAGATTGTTATAACAAAGGATATAGAAATTTTATATTTTTTGTAAATTCTACTTCGATTTTAGAAAAAACTAAAGCAAATTTTGCAAATAAATATTCTAGCAAATATCTTTTTAAAGAAAATATAAATACACCCGAAATTAATGAGATTAAAGACGACGATAAATCGGAAGAAAAAGAATTGTATTTAGACGATTAAATTATTAAGCTGCCTGATTTTACAATAAATTTAAGTTTTTATTTTATTTAGTATTTATATGCTTTGTATTTAAATACTTTAAATCGTCTGTGCAACCGCATTTAATTTGTCATAAGTTTTGTACACATAAAAATTAAAATTAACAAATTAAAAAAATAAATAAATTTTTATGAATAATTAGCTTATTTATACATCGGTAAAACAACCGTTCAAACTTAAAAGTTTAACGGTTGTTTATTTAAAAGCGAAATCTTTATAATTTAAATTATATTTTAAGCAATTTAATTCGGTTAAAATAAAGTAAATAATGCGTTAAAAAGTTTTATTTATTATATTATTGAACTATAAAAAATAAAAAAGGTAAAACCGAAACGTTCGGATTTTACCGCACACACAAAAATTATTAAATTTATGTTAATTATAAAATTAACAAAATATCTCTATAATAATTTAAAATTTTTTTAATTTTATATAAATTATAAATTTAAACGTCTGAATTAACACAATAAAGTTAAATTTTGTTTATTTTAATAACCGCCTATTCCATAAGACCTAATTGTTTGCATAATTCGCTTAATTCCATATCTGGATTTAGTGCTTTTTCCATATCAAACGGTACATATTCCCCGGCAAGAGATTCTTTTGTTGCAGTTTCGTCATTTTTGCTTTTGGCAATAATTTTTTTACCGGTAGCAATTCTTACCGTTTCTTCCGCATAATTTTTCTCACAAGGTTTTTCTTCTTTGGATTCGTTAATTCCGCTAACCAATTCATTCAACATTTTATTGAACTTTTCTTCTTCCTTTTCCACCTCTGAAACGGGATATTTCTTTTTTAATATTAAAAAATATTCGTTCATTTTAACGGAAAAATCTCTCAGCCTTTCGGTTTCCAAATCGGCTGCGGCCTGAGCCGAATACAATATTTCGCGGGCTTTTTCCTGTGCCGAAATAATAGATTCGGAAATTAAATTTTTACTGTTCTTATATTCTTCCAACTCCCTTTTCAAACGGGCGTTCTCCTCCTTAAGGGATGAAAAAATTTCTTTCTGTCTGTCCATTTCCTTATCCAATTCGAGCTTATATTCGGCAAGAAAGGTGTTTACCTGTTTAGGATCGTAACCTTTAAAAACCGTTTTAAAACTACCCTGCATTTTAAATTCCTCCGTTATTTGTAATTAATTCCTGTTTCAAATCATACAATTTTTCCGATAAATCGACCTTATATATCTGAGGTCTGTTTATTCTTTTGTACTCTTCCCAGAAAGTATCCAATTCTTCCTTTTCGTGTTTGCAGATATCCTTTAAATCGGGTAATTTTTCCGTAAGTTCTCCGTCTTTTATTATAGGCAAAAGCATTTCTTTTGCAGTAAAATCCACCAAAGTGGTTCTTTTCCATGTATTATTGGGGTCAAATATGGTAAGAGGCTTGCTCGAATCGATTTTTTCGTCTTTTAACGTAATTAAATCGGCTAACGCTTTGCCCGTTTTATTATCGTAAAGTCTGTAGAAAGTTTTTTCTCCCGGATTAGTCATTTTATTGGGATTGTCGGAAATTTTTATTTTAGGGCACATTTTACCGTCTTTTTCTATGGCTGCCATTTTATAAACGCCACCTAACGAGGGCATCGACGTCGAAGTTATCAAACGTGTACCTATACCCCACATATCGATTTTTGCTCCCTGGGATTTCAAATCGGTTATAACGTATTCGTCCAAATCGCAGGAGGCGAATATAACCGCATCGGTATGACCGGCTTTATCTAACATTTCTCTTGCTTTTTTCGAAAGATAAGCAAGGTCTCCGCTGTCCAATCTTATTCCTATCGGTTTATGTCCGTTGGCTTTAAGCCAATCGAATACCTTTATGGCATTGGGCACGCCCGATTTTAATGTATCATAAGTGTCCACAAGCAAAAGACAGGAATCGGGATACATTTTCGCATAAGCCATAAATGCTTCGTATTCGGAATCGAAAGACATAACGAAACTATGACTGTGCGTACCTTTTACGGGAACGTTAAACTCTTTTCCCGTATATACGTTGGATGTGCCTATACAGCCGCCGATAACGGCAGCCCTTGCACCGTATATTCCCGCATCCGGTCCGTGAGCACGTCTTAAACCGAACTCGGAAACTCCTCCCTCGGCGACATGCACCATTCTGCTCGCCTTTGTTGCAATGAGGGTTTGATGATTCAAAATATTGAGTATGGCGGTTTCAACAAGCTGCGCTTCCATAAGCGGCGATTTTATAACCAATATGGGTTCGTTGGGGAAAACCACACTACCTTCTTTAACCGAATACATATCGCCGGTAAATTTAAAATTTTTCAAATATGTTAAAAAATCGTCGGAAAACAAATTTAAAGACTTTAAATATTTTAAATCGCTGTCGGTAAAGTTTAAATTCAAAATATAATCCACTACCTGTTCCAATCCTGCGGCAATACATAGATTTGTTTCGGAAGCCGGACGAAAAAAAACATCGAACACCGCTTTTTTATTATGGTCAAACAATTTGTAATAGCTGTTCATCATAGTCAACTGATATAAATCAGTCATCATTGTTAAATTTCTTTCCATAGTATATCATCCTTAAAAATTTATCTTGAGAGTAATAACATTAAAATCGTAAGTAAAACATAAAGACCGAAATTAAAAATATAATAAAATTTCGAAACGGGTGCTCCGTTCTTTTGCACCACAAGACCGCCTAAACCGGCACCTAAGAATATTAGAGGATACATCAACCTTAAGGAAAGCAATCCGAAAGGAGTATTTATCGAGAAAACTTCGAAAAAAAAGGCTATCCCCGCAAAAATAAGTACGAAAGGAGGGATATAAGACCCTTCTTTTTTATATGTTAGTGCAATTACGAAAGTTATAAGCCCGAGCCACAAGAACACGAGCCCTGTTATTGTACAGAAATTTTTATCAAACAAATTTAAACACAGCAAAACTATAAATGCTGCTGTGAAAATCAAAAAAGAAAAAATATGTATGATTTTAACGGTTTTTGAATTATTTGCACTCATTATTCGGTAAACCCCTCTTCTATGGTATCGCCGCTATTGTCATCTTCCGCTTTTTTCAAAGGCACGTTGCCATTATATTTTTTATATCGAACAATATAAAACACCAAAAGACCAATACCCACAAAAATCAAAACTAAACTTAAAAGCTGAGATACTCTGAAAGCCGACTCGCCGATTTTTAAGCTGTCGGTTCTAAATCCTTCCACAATTAAACGGATTATGCCGTATGCAACAAAATAAGAAGAATACAGCACGCCTTTTATATTTATTTTTTTGGCAATTATGAACAACGCTATAAAACACAGCAGACAAAGCATACTCTCATAAAAAAAGGTTGCCATAAAATAACAATATTGAGGCGGAGTTTGATAATATTTTAACACTTCTGCCAAAGCGTCGGGAACGGTACTGTAATTTTCGTAAGGTATTTTTACAGCCAAAGGAAACCATTGTTTGGCAGGGTCGATTACGAGATTGCCGAAAGCTTCCTGGTTGACGAAATTGCCCCAACGACCTATTGCCTGTCCTATTAGCAATCCAAGTCCGCCGCCGTCGAAAATATCGATTATGTTTATTTTTTTGATTTTTGCCACGACAAGCAAAGCAATAGCGGAGGCAATAATTCCGCCGTAAACGGCTAACCCTCCCGAACGGAAATCGAAAAATTGAGCAATCGTCCAATGTTCGCCCGAAAAGAGATAATAATATAATCTTGCCCCTATAATTGCCGAAGGAATTACCGCAATCATGCAGTCTATCATTAAATCGAAAGCCTTATAGCCTCTCTTTTTAAAAACATAAGTTGCGGAAAGCGCTCCGCAAATCATTCCCAAGGTAATAAAAATAGCATACCAATATATTTCCACGCCAAAAATACTAAAGGCGACTCTGTTCATTTTTCTCTCCTTTTATCGGGGGTAAAATATAATATCAATTTAAAGACAATTATTAATCAATTCTTTAAATAACATAAATTAAAACAATTATAAACCAATATAATTTAAATGTCAAGCGACGCCATATTTATTAATTCGCCTTAAAAAAGTTATTTAATCGAAAAAAGTCGAAATATTCAATATTTGTTAAAAGACTCGTAAAAAATTTTTGCCCGATTTTGGCAATGTTTAAAAAAATTGAAATTAATAAAAATATTTATTATCTTTTTATATTAACAAATTACTATGCACAGCCGTAAATAACAGGTATTCCTGCCAGACAATATTCTTTTGCAACTGCTACCTGTATATTAAATTTACCCTCTTTTGCGGTTATATATGAAGTTATATAAGAGCTATAAAAATAATACATTGTAACGCCCTCCAATTTTTGAAAATAAATCAGATATGCGTGTAATTTGTTAATAATATTTTCTATTTGCTCCTTATCCGCATTATAAGTTACCGCCCTTACGTTATAAATTTCGGTAAGATCAAATATACTGCCCCCGTACACGTTTAAACAACCTAACTTATCGCTGAAACGAATGATACCCGGAATATTAATATCGTAATCGATATATACAATCGCTTTATTATGTACAAAGCAGTTTTCGGCAAAAGCGCTTTTTTGCCTGTCCATAAAGGAAAGCAAAAAAATTAAACTTATAAAAATTATAGCAATTCTTTTCATTAAGACACCTTATTTGACCGTATAAATTAGTCAAAACTTAAATATTTTTATTGATAATATATTTTTATTGACATTTATTAATTTTTTATACCTAAAAACCTTATTACGTATATTAAAAGATTTATGCCGAATCTTCTTCGTCTTAAAAATGATGTAATTTTTTACGGTAATTTTAATCTCAATTATAAATTTTTGCCACCGCTTGAAAATTACAATTATTTTTCGCCGAATAATTAAATTTGTAGAACGGTGAAATCCATTCACATACTTTACGATGCTTTTTATATTTAAATTACTTTAATTAACAAGCGGCAATAACAAAAAAAACTTATAACTTTTTACTACATAAATATACAATAATATTTCATATAGTTGACAATGCCTTAAAAATGGAATATAATATAATTCAATATTCCGGTAGGCAAGGCTACCACAGGGATACGGATTGCTGCCGCAAAATAGTGGAGACACTATGAGCTGGTTAACAGAATATGTCGAATCCAAGGCATAATCTAATGCAATTTCATTGCCCTGCGAAGCTGAAGCTTGTATGGTGGGGCGGCATTTGCTGCAGTTTTTTAAAAAGGCTTTCCTGCCGGGTAACTTTCCCTGCAGGAATTTTTTATATTATGAACATATAAATACTATATATGAAATTCGATAACTCACAAATAATCGATTTTAAATTAATAATTAAATAATATAATAAATTGCTTATAATTAATAAAAAACAAACTAAAGCATGAAATTATCAAATATGTTTAACGTTTTAAAGCATTAAATAATTTAAATTTAAAGCTATAAAAATTAATATAGTTATAAAAAACTTAAAAATCGAAAATACGAGGCATTTAAATAAAAATTAAAAAATTATAAAATACAGATTTTAATAATTTAAAAAAATAAAACAGGGAGGTAAGGTTCATGCAGGAAAAATTGACTTTAGAGCAAATTTCGGAAGATATTATGGAGCTTTTCCGACAAAAAAAGTTCCAAGACATTAGAAATCTTATCTCCGATATGGAACCGGCGGATATCGCAGTTATTATGGACGATTTGGAACAGGACGAACTGCCCATATTTTTCAGAATTCTTCCAAAAGAACTTGCGGCGGACACGTTCGTTGAATTGGATGCCGATAATCAGGAAAACCTTATAAAAGCATTTAACGACAGAGAATTGAAGGAAGTGTTGGACGATCTTTTCGTGGACGACACAGTAGACATAATAGAAGAAATGCCCGCAAACGTTGTTAAGAGGATATTGGCTAATTCCGACCATGAAACACGTTATTGGATTAACCGTATATTAAAATATCCCGAAGACAGTGCCGGCAGTATGATGACCATAGAGTACGTTTCCCTCGTTAAAAGCATGAGCGTTAAAGATGCTTTTTTAAGAATTAAAAATACCGGAGTAAACAAAGAAACGATATATACTTGTTATGTAATGGATTCCAAACGTAAACTCATAGGAATGGTCAGCGCAAAAGATTTGCTTCTTGCCGACCCCGACGACATAATAGAAAATATTATGGAAACCAATCTAATATATGCGGAAACCGACGAAGACCAGGAAATAGTAGCAAGAAGACTGCAAAAATACGATTTGCTTGCCATCCCCGTGGTAGATAAGGAATTACGCCTAGTAGGCATTATAACCGTTGACGACGCTATGGATATACTTACCGAAGCAAACACGGAAGATATTTCCATTATGGCGGCCGTTACCCCCACCGATAAACCCTATTTAAAAACAGGCGTCTTTAGAATTTGGGCAAACAGAATCCCCTGGCTGCTTATTTTAATGATAAGTGCAACCTTTACCGGACTTATCATCAATGCTTATGAAAGTACTTTAAATAATCTTTCTCCTTTGCTTTTTGCCTGCATACCTATGTTGATGGATACCGGCGGCAATGCCGGCAGTCAGGCTTCGGTAACCGTTATAAGAGGCCTTGCGCTAAACGAATTGGAATTTAAAGATATTTTCCGTGTGCAATGGAAAGAAATAAGGGTTTCGATACTATTGGCATTAACATTAGGCGTCGCTTGTTTTTTGAAGTTACTTTTAATAGATAACCTCCTTTTCGGTTATTCATATACTGTCATACTTTCGGCAGTAGTATCGTTTGCGCTGTTTGCAACGGTAGTTATAGCAAAATTTGTCGGATGTACTCTGCCTTTGCTTGCAAAAAAATGCAAATTAGACCCGGCGGTAGTGGCAAGTCCTTTTATAACCACAATAGTAGATGCCCTTTCTCTTTTGATATATTGCTTTATTGCAATGCAATTGCTCGCATAATTAAAAAATATCTTACCGCCTCAATTTGCTTATCGCTAAATTGCATAAAACGTAAACTTTTGATTTAGCATAATTTCAATTTAACATAATAAAAAATTATAATTATTTTTGTTTTGTTAAATTGATTTTTAACTATAAAAATAATCTAATTAAAATTTCAATAAAAATTTAAACAGTAAAAATAATTAAGTGAAATAAATTAATTTAAATCATTTTCAAAAATGGCATAAATCAAATTGAAGTTAAATAATCACTAAATTATAAACTTTGTCTATAATCAAATAGTTTTCATAAAAAACATAAAAAAACAATCGGTAATTTTAACCGATTGTTTTTTTATGTTATAATCGTCATTATAATCGTTTAAATTAACAACTTCCACAACAAATTAATTAACTTATATACTTCGCCATTTAAAATTAATATGTCTTGTCGATAATTAATATTCAAATTAATTAATGTTTAATTATAAAAAACTATAAATAAACATTGCTTTATAGCGTTATAAATTATATTTTAAATTATTTTTGAAAAATATTAGAACCATAATATAAAATATAAATTACGCTACCTATCCTCTCTGTAATAATTAATACCCATTGCAGATGGTGCGTTACCGCTTTTTTTATGCATTGCGGAATTGATTATCAATACAACTGCCGTCAAAATAAAAGGTAATGCCATATAAAATTCAACCGGTATTTTAGCGGTCCAACCGAGTGCATTCGGAAATTCCGCAGCAAGATTTCCTACTTTTGACTGCAAAGCAAGCATAAGCCCGAAAATGAAAGAACCCAAAAGAGCTTTAACCGCAGACCAGTTAGCAAATATAACGAGGGCTACCGCAATCCAACCGTAACCGCCAATCCAGTCGTCGTTCCATGTGCCGTTATTGATTATAACGCCCATATACAGACCACCTATACCCATAATTCCGCCGCCCAAAGTAATGTTAATATATTTATATAAATCCACGTTTATTCCCACACTGTCTGCTGCAGCAGGGTTTTCGCCTATAGCACGCATTTTCAATCCGGCTTTAGTCTTGTTCATATAAATCCATACGCATACGGCAATTATAATAGCCAAATAAACAAGGATATTATGCGAAAACAATAACGGTCCTATTATAGGAATATTTTTCAACAGAGGAATACCGTTTTCCGCAAATTTCGAAGTTAAATTGGGATTCATTATCGGAAAGGTTCCTTCCGTTTTCATATTCTGACCGATAAACCTGCATACACCCACACCAAAAATTGTCATAGCTAGTCCTGTTACATTTTGATTTGCTTTCATTGTAATAGTCAAAAAAGCAAACAGCAAGCCACATAACGCACCGCAGATAAAACCAAACAATATTCCGAGAATAATACTTTCCGTCCAACAAGCACCCAAAAAACCGCCTATAGCGCCTACAGCCATAATACCTTCCACACCGAGGTTTAAACTGCCGCTCTTTTCGTTTAATATTTCACCCGTGGTACCTAAAAGAAGAGGGGCCCCTCTCGTAATAGCCGAGCTCAACAGAGAAATTATGGCATTCATTTATTTTCCCCTCCTTCGCACAATTTTAAATCGTTTGAGCCTTCCGATTCGTCTTTATTCGAAGTCAATTCGTTTTTTGCAGAAGCTGAATCAAACAACATGTTTTTCTTATCTGTCTTTTTTAAAATTACTTTGTAATTTATAAAGAAGTCGCAAGCTAAAACGGTAAAAAGGATAAGTCCTTGAATAATATCCGAAACGGCATCCGATATTCCCATTTTGGTACGGGCATAGCCGCATCCTTTTTCCAAAACGGACATTAAAAGGGATACAATAGAAATGCCCAGGGGATTGAGCTTTGCCAGCCAAGCGACAATAATTGCCGTCCATCCCACTCCGCCGGTAATGTTTACGGAAAGAGTGTGTCCCGCAGCGGAGCCGGTTAACTGAAGAGCTCCCGCAAGCCCTACTATCGCACCCGAAAAGAATATGGTTCTAAGGGTTATTAATTTTACGTTCATTCCCGAATAAACGGCGGTATTAACACTGTCTCCAACAACGCTTATTTCATAGCCGTGTTTAGTATACTTTAAATACACAAAAATAAAAACAATTAAAATTGCGGCAACAATAATAGAAGTATCCACCGAAAAAAGTCCCGACTTGAAATCGCTTAAAAAAAGCATTTCGTCAATAACTTTAAACGTAGGAATTCCCGGTCTGTCCGAGATATAAAATTTCGGACCACCATAAAGGAAATATTGAACGAGATATAAAGCAATGTAGTTTAACATTAAGGTAAACAGAGTTTCGTTTGTATTAAACTTGACTTTGAATAATGCTGGTATCAAAGCGAATAACCCGCCCCCGACGGCTCCCGTAACAATTACCACAAAGACGCCGAAACGACCTAATGAGTCTCCTATAAGCAATGCAAAAGTCATTGCTACAAGCGCCCCTATAATGAACTGCCCTTCACCGCCTATATTCCAAAAGCGCATTTTAAAGGCAATGGAAAGACCTAACGACGTAATTAAAATGGGAACAAAAATTCTGATTAAAAGTTTTAAGTTTATTGCGCTGCCGAAAGAACCGACTATAACCTGCAAAAAAAACTCAAAGGGATTTTTCCCTAAAAACAAAATAAGTATACCGCTGATGATTAAAGCCGCCAAAACGCTGAAAGCGGTAAGTAAAATTTTATATTTGGAAGACATTTCTACCCTTTTTGCAATTCTTATACGAGGTTCTTTTTTTACAGACTGAGAATTAGTCTTCATGCTCTTCCCCCTTTGCAAAAGACTCTTCGTTTTTAACATTATTATTTACAATATTGGAATCTTTTGCTATTCCGTAATTTTTTTCGGGTTTCGCCTCAGATAAATTAAGCATGCCGGTCATCATAAGACCCAATTGTTCTTTTGTAACCTTATCGGCATGGACTATTCCCATCATTTTTCCGTGACATAAAACCATAATTTTATCGCAAAGAGAAAGCATAACGTCCAAATCTTCCCCAACAAATAGAATACCGGTTCCGCTTTGTTTCTGTTTATTTAAAATATCGTAAATGGCATAGGAACTGTTTATGTCCAGCCCTCTTACAGGATAAGCCGTTACTATGACGTTTGGCGTTGACTGAATTTCTCTGCCCACCAAAACTTTTTGAACATTTCCTCCGGAAAGTCTTCTTACCGGGGTTTCCGACGATGGAGTTACGATATTCAGTTCTTTTATAACTTTATCCGCAAGCTCCTTTGCGCTTTTTCTGTCTACAAAAGGATTGAATTTACCTTTTCTATATGTTTTTAAAATCATATTATCGGTAATGGACAACGACGGTGCGAGTCCCATTCCCAAACGATCCTCGGGAATGAATGACATAGAAATACCTTTTTCTATGATTTTTTCCGGGGAAAGTCCTACAATACTTTCGCCTTTATGGCAGATTTCGCCGTCTTCTATCTTTCTGAGTCCAGCTATGGCTTCGCAAAGTTCTTTTTGTCCGCAACCGGAAATACCTGCAACGCCGAGCATTTCCCCGCCACGAATATAAAAATCCACTCCGTCAATCGCTATGGCTCCCTCGTCGTTTTTTATGGTAAGATTTCTTATTTCCAAAAGAGGCTTTTTAAATCCCACTACGGGGCGGTTTATTTTCAAATCCACTTTTTTACCCACCATAAGGTCGGTAAGCTCCTGCTCGTTGGTCTTTGCGGTTTCTAGCGTTTTTACGAATTCGCCCTTTCGCATAATCGTTACACGGTCGCTTATTTCCATAACTTCGTTAAGTTTGTGGGTTATAATTATAATGGAATGACCTTCCTGCTTCATTTTTTTTAAAACTGAAAAAAGTTTTTTAATTTCTTGAACGGTTAAAACGGCGGTAGGTTCGTCCAAAATTATAATTTTAGCCCCGTAACACAAAACTTTTAAAATTTCCGCCGTCTGTTTCTCACTGACGGACATATCGTATATTTTTTTATGAGGATCGATTTCAAAACCGAACTTATTGCTCAATTCTATTAATTTATAGTATCTTTTTTTATTTAAAAAAATATTTTTTATATAAAACGATAATGCATTAAAACATTCTCGTGTTTTTTTCAAAAACAATTTACTTTTTTTCTTATCGATGTTTTCTGATTCGGCCTTACTGTTTATGGCAGCTAACTTTTCCTTAAGATTATATTTTTTATTTACTTCCCCCATATAAATATTATCGGTTACATCAAAAACGTCCACCAGTTTAAAATGCTGATGAACCATACCTATTCCCAATTTTTTGGAATCTTCAGGGGAATGTATCAAAACTTTTTCGCCGTTAACCAGGATTTCTCCGCTGTCGGGCTGATATATGCCAGAAAGCATATTCATAAGAGTAGTTTTACCCGAACCGTTTTCACCGAGCAGGGCGAGAATTTCGCCCTGCTTCAGTTCAACGTTGATATTATTGTTGGCTACGACGCTACCGAAAGTTTTTACTATGTTTTTCAGTTGGATAGCGTATTCACTCATATTTTTACTTTTACAGTTTAATAAATTATGCTACATAATTTACGCCCTGAATCCAATAGGGCATATCGCCTACTATGTTTGAAACTGTTATTTCGCCGGTTGCCGTTCCGTCTGCTTTTTTCAATTCTCTGTCGACTTTTGACATTGTCCATACTTCGTTTTCTTTTGTGAAAGAAAGTGCTTTATTTGTAAATACGTCCCAATCGGTCGTGCCTTTTCTCATTTCTTCCTTTACCAATTCGAGAATACTTGCAGCATCCGAGCTGACTTCGCTTGAAAGGGGTGTAATATCATATAAACCGTCGGCATAAGAACCATAATAATTGCCGAAAGCTACCCATGCATCCGTATTTTTGAATTCTCCGTTTTCAAAACATTTCATAGCTTCTCTTACTGCTGCGGTATAATAAACTCCCCAATTCCAAACAACCGAAGTCAAAACGGTTTGTTCGCCGTTATCAATAGCTTTAGACATATCGGAATTGTAACCGATGCTGTAAACGCCTGCCTTCTGAGCTTCAACGGAAGGTTGTTCGGTATCGCAATGCTGAGCTATAACGTCGCATCCCATATCGATAAGTGCTTTTGCATAAGCAGCTTCATTTGCAGGATCGTACCAAGAGTTAAGAGTTTTAACATAAACGACTGCATCGGGATTAACAGCTTGTACACCCAAAGCAAAAGCATTTACGCCGCTGGTGCATTCGGCTATAGTCGTACCAAAAGCGGAAACGTAACCGATTTTATTGCTGGTTGTGGATAATCCCGCAACTATACCGGAAAGATAACGTGCCTGATAAATTCTTCCGAAATAGTTGTTCATATTGTTGTTTTTACCCTCACCGAAAGTATCCAAAGAGCCGGTGCCGTGAGAGAATATTATATTGGGATATTCGTTTGCATAGTTCTGCAATTCTTCCATATAACCGAAACTTGTACCGATTATCATGTTACAGCCTGCTTCTATAAGTTCCTCTATAGCGGTATTGATAGCAGAAGAATTGTTGTCGTCTATACTATCTTTAATGATAATCTGACTGTCTTTCAAAGAAAGTGCATTCTGCATTGCAATTATACCCTGCTGATGCGCATAAGTATAACCCGATGTAGAGCTTACGGGATTGATGTGCAGTACGCCCACTTTAAATTCTTTATTGCCGTCGTTTTTATTACAGCCTGCAAAAGCCGCAAAACAAGAACAAACAAGAACAATCATGAGCAAAAATGAAATAATTCTTTTTTTCATAAAAACCTCCGTTTTCCCATTAGGGATAATTAATAAATTTATTTACCGCTTTATGCGGAAAACCAACAAATTTTTATAACCGAAAATTTTTGTGCTTTTTACTTTGAATAGATATAAATAAAATGTAAAATTAAACAATCCGCTTTTGTCTTTTTTTGTCTTTTATAATAATTCAGCTAATAATCATTTAATTTAAGCGGCAACATTTCGTTAAATTTTTTAATTTGTAAATGGTTTTGGTTAAACCAAACCATTTTTTTGAAAAAAAATTTCGCAAAATACACTTAACCGTTAATTACTGTTTTCTGAAAACAATCTTTCCGTCTTCCATACTGTCTACTATAGCTAGCGATTCCACTCTGACGCCTTTCGCCCTTAAATCGTCCCCGCCTTTTTGAAAACCCTTTTCCACTGCGGCAACACAACCTACAAGAGTCGCACCCGCTTGTTCTATCAAATCGATTAAGCCACGCATTGCTTCTCCGTTGGCTAAAAAATCATCTATTATTAAAACTTTATCCTCTTTTTTCAAATAACTTTTGGCAACCTGAACTCTATAAGTTGCGTTATGCGTATAAGATTTTACCGACGTAATATAAACATCCGCCGACAGATTGGAAGTTTTGGATTTTTTTGCAAATAAAACACTGCAATTAAAAAACTGCGCAGTTAATATGGCTATGGCGATGCCGGAAGCTTCAATCGTCAAAATTTTAGTAACTCCGCAGTCCTTAAATAGTCTGTAAATTTCCTCCCCCATTTTGTTTAGCAAATCGACGTCTATCAAATGATTTAAAAAACTGTCCACTTTTAAAACATTACCGGGAAAGATTTTTCCGTCTTTTAATATTCTTTCTTCCAACAGTTTCATATATGCTCCTTTACGAAAAAAAACATATCCCGATAAAACGGATTTATAGTTGCCGCAACCGTTTATAAAGTTTATTCAACCGTAAATATGCTACTTAAATTATAATTACAGTATAAACTATTTGTCGATTATTGTCAACGGAATTTTGTTAAGAGAGTTATCAATAAATTAAAAATTAAAACATATTAAAACTTTCGAAAAAAATTAAGGCTAATTATACTTCAATTATCTTTAGCGCAATAAAATTTATTAAAAAACATTACCAAAAACTTCCCTTTCGTCGTATGTTTTTACACTCAAATTTAAATTTTACTCTCATCGAATTTATAGTAATTGTAAGCAAACGCAATTATACCGAAATATAAAACCCTACAAACTTCAAACGGTAGGTAAAACGATAACAAATTTTAGGAATTTTAAAAATCATATCTTTTATGTTATTTATATAATAAATATATAATATTGTTAGCGCTACTCATATCTTTTAAAATTGTTTGACAAAGATATGGCTTAGTGCTAAAATTATTTTCAAAATGAACGAAAAAATTATTGCGATTTGTATTTTTTCAAACGCATTGAGGAGTTTATATGGTCGATTCGTTAATACTCGAAGCCGAAAAATCGCTTGGAGAAAACATTAAGGAAGCTTTGCTTCCCGAAGATATATCCTTTCTGGGCATAGGTGTTAACCCGAGTTTTATTACCGCACTTATAACTTCCGGTATTTTAATTCTGTTCGCACTTATTGTAAGAATATTT
>CASEPJ010000011.1 GCA_949289715.1 uncultured Clostridia bacterium | reverse complement strand
GTCGGGTTTTATTTTTATTGTTTTACATTGCATTTAAATTTTTAAATTAATTGTAGATTTTTAAATTTGATATTAAGAATTTTATTTATATTTTTTAATTTAGAAATTTAAAAAAATTTATAAGTTAGTAAATAGTGCCGTTTTTCATTTTAATATAACTTAATTATTAATAAACGAAATTTAATTTTAAACTTAAAAATAAAAAGTTTTTCAAATTATATAAAATTTAAAAAAATTGATAAAATCAATTGTAAAATAAAATGGATTTATAAAATTAAATTCCAATATAAATTTTATTAAAGCGATATTTGATTTATGTTTGTTAGAAATATTATTACAATTACTGCTAAATTTAACCGATTAATAAAAAAATATACGATAAGTTATTTATTAATTTATACTATATTGATTTTATTGCAAAGACAAGCAATTTGAGATAGTCGGATATGAGATAGTCGGATATGAGATAGTCGGATAATTTAGATATAAAATTTTGATATAATATGATTTTTATATATTTATATTTATATATATCTATATCTATATCCGCATCCGCTATGCGAATTATAACTTATAATAAATTAAATTACAAACAAATTATAAACAAACAAATATTTTAACTTTAATTAAAAATTTATGAAAAATTAATGTAATGTTTTTAATATATTTACCAATATATTTTATTTTAACATTAATGGTATATTTTATATAATTTCCATTTATTAAGATATTGAGATAATTAAATGTTTATTAAATTGTTAATACGCTTAAATTTTATATAATGATAATATATATTCAGTTCATTATTTAATTTTTAAACGGTTATATTTATTGTATATGAATGAATTTTATTTGCGTTTATTTTTGTTACTGTCTTTTAAGTGGTTGATTTTTAACAGTATAGCAGTAAAAATTTAAATTATTAAAAAAAACAAAAAAATAGTTATTCAGACCGAAATTTTAATTTTTAAGAGGTAGAAATGGGAAAAATTGTTTGTATAGGCGGAGGAGAACTTAGAAATAAAACTACGCTCCCAATCGACAGATATATTAGGAATTTGGTGGACAAGCAAAAACCGTATGCGTTGTTTGTTCCTACTGCAAGTCACGACAGTAAGCCGTATTTTAATACTTTCCGAAAAACGTATACTTCCGAACTCAATTGTAAGTCGGACGTAGCACTTTTGACAACGGGAGAAATGTCTATGGAAAAAATAGAGGAAAAGATTTTTGCGGCAGATATTATATATGTTGGCGGCGGCGATACCGAGTATATGCTTTCGATATGGCGTCTGACAGGTTTTGACAAAATGCTTTTGGGCGCTTATAAAAGAGGTGTTGTAATTGCCGGATTATCCGCCGGTGCAATTTTTTGGTTTGATGCATTTTTATCTTCTACATTAAAAGATAAAGATCCTTCAAAACCTTATGTTGTTATAAACGGTTTGAATTTTATACATGCTTTCGTAACTCCTCATTTACAGAATAGTGAAATAGAAGCGGCATTTATTAAAGAGATAAAAAAAGAGAAATATCCGTTAAATATAGGTATAGAAAACGACTGTGCTTTAATATATGACGATTTTAATTTGCAGGAAGTTATTTCCTGTAACGGAAAAGCATTTACATATAAGTTTGAAAATAATGAATTGAAAAAGGTAGAAATTTGTCAAAATTTTAAAATTGTCAAATAATTTTTTATTATTTATGTTTGCAATTATCGTTCGTAATAAAAAAAATAAAAAATTTTTAAAAATATGTTGAAAAACACTTGCAATTTTAAAATTTTGGTATATAATATATAACGTTAGCAATCGGAGATTAAGAGTGCTAAATATATATTGTAAATCAATCTTTTACGGAGGTAAATAAATATGACTATTAAACCGTTGTTCGACAAGATAGTAATCGAAGCTGTTGATGCCGAAGAAAAAACAAAGAGCGGAATAGTTCTTCCGAATACCGCACAGGAAAAGCCGCAAATGGCAAGAGTTATTGCAGTAGGTCCCGGTGGAATTATAGACGGAAAGGAAATCGTTATGCAGGTTAAACCTGGAGATAAAGTGTTGTACAGTAAATATGCAGGCAGTGAATTTAAAATCGACGGTAAAGAAGTAACAATTCTTCGCCAAAGCGATATACTTGCCGTTGTAGAATAATTTTGGAGGAAATTTATTATGGCTAAACAATTTAAATACGGCGAAGACGCCAGAAAATCACTTGAAAAAGGTGTAGATATATTAGCAGATACAGTAAAAATTACGTTAGGTCCGAAAGGCAGAAACGTTGTACTTGATAAAAAATTCGGTGCTCCGTTAATTACTAACGACGGTGTTACAATAGCAAAAGAAGTTGAACTTGCCGATCCGTTTGAAAATATGGGCGCTCAGCTTGTAAAAGAAGTTTCGGTAAAGACCAACGATGTAGCGGGCGATGGAACTACTACGGCGGTTGTACTTGCTCAGGCTATTGTAAAGGGCGGAATTAAAAACGTTGCCGCAGGTGCCAATCCCATGATTTTGAAAAAGGGTATTCAAAAAGCAGTTGACGTAACGGTAGAGGAATTAAAGAGAATTACAAAACCGGTTTCGACAAAGACCGAAATAGCTCAGGTTGCTTCTATTTCCGCTTCCGATGACACTGTAGGCGAATTGATTGCCGACGCTATGGAAAAAGTAGGTAAAGACGGTGTTATTACGGTAGAAGAATCCAAAACCATGAAAACGGAATTGACGGTGGTTGAAGGTATGCAGTTCGACAGAGGTTATGCTTCCGCATATATGGCAACAAATACCGATAAAATGGAAGCTGTATTAGACAGTCCTTTAATCCTTATTACAGATAAAAAAATATCCAATATACAAGAAATTCTCCCCGTTTTGGAGCAGGTTGTTCAGCAGGGTGCTAAATTACTTATAATTGCAGAAGATATAGAGGGAGAAGCTCTTGCTACTTTGGTGTTAAATAAATTAAGAGGAACGTTTACTTGCGTAGCCGTTAAAGCTCCAGGATTCGGCGACAGAAGAAAAGCAATGCTTGAAGATATAGCTATTTTAACTGGCGGAACCGTTATTTCTTCAGAATTGGGATATGAATTAAAGGACGCTACTCTCGATATGTTGGGTAAAGCACGTCAGGTAAAGGTAGATAAAGACAATACTACCATAGTAGAAGGTGCCGGTTCTTCCGAAAACATTAAAGCTAGAATTGCATCTATTAAAGCTCAGATTGCGGAAACTACTTCCGATTACGATAGAGAGAAACTTCAAGAAAGACTTGCAAAACTTGCCGGCGGTGTTGCCGTTATTAATGTAGGTGCTGCAACCGAAGTAGAAATGAAAGAAAAGAAATTGAGAATAGAAGACGCTTTGTCCGCTACCAGAGCCGCAGTGGAAGAAGGTATGGTTGCCGGCGGCGGCGTTGCATTGCTTACGGCTATTCCCGCTTTAAAGAAATTGGTAAGAACGCTTTCGGGAGACGAAAAGACAGGTGCAGAAATTATCATGAAAGCTATAGAAGCGCCTATTAAGCAAATTTGTATAAATGCAGGTATTGACGGAGCCATTGTAATTGATAAGGTAATAAGCAATAAGAGCAAATCCAATTACGGTTACGATGCTTTGAAAAACGAATACGGCGATATGATGGTAAAAGGTATTATAGATCCTACCAAAGTTACTAGAAGCGCACTTCAAAACGCAGCTTCCGTTGCCGCTACCATGCTTACTACTGAAAGCCTTGTTTCCGATATTCCTGAACCTCCTAAAGCTCAGCCTGCTATGCCCGACGGTGGAATGGGAATGTATTAAAAGACGCTTAGATAATTAATTAGAAGATAATTAAGGTTTGTTTATTAATAATTAATAATTAATAATTAATAATTGGATATAATTATCAATAATTAAGTTTTAAAATTTAAGTTAAATGAATCGATTATTCGTAATCGATAAAAAGTTAATGAAATTTTTAAAAAAGAATATAAAAAAATACGCCTTTATGGGGCGTATTTTTTTATTTCGGCTACAAATGAATTTGGCTGCAAAGTACGATACGGTATAATGGCGACAGTTATATTTTTATCATACATAATGATTATTGAGAAGATAATTTTTATTTATTTAATAAATAATGATATAATGTTTATAAAATTTATTCGGCGTTCAAAATTTTTTTAATTTTTTTATAAAATAAAAATTATAGATAAACAATTATTTATGTTTTAAAAATTATTTTTATAAGATATTAATTTTTTTAAAAAAAATACTTGTATTACAAATTGTTTTATGTTATAATATACAAAGTAAAGAGGAAAAGTATGGGTGATATTTTTATGCCTTAATAAGGCTTTTATTTTCTTTGCTTTTTTTCTTTAAATAAAATTTTTTATGCAGGAGTAAATATGAAAAGAGTATTATCGCTTATTTTAAGTCTTTTATTGCTGTTTACATGTTTTTCGGCTTTTGCTGCTTGTAAAAAGAACAATAATTCTCAAGGCGATGGTGGGCAAACTGATAACGGTGAAATTAATACCGATTTGACGAAACTAGAGGGATATGAATTGATAGAAATACCGGAAAATTACGATGAAAATAGTAGTTATACCATTTCTCAGGTTAATATGACTTACACTCCGAGCCTTGCGCTGCCTTTGGACTGTATATTGGCATACAGTAATTATATGACCGCTTCATCTAAAATAAAAGGATATTTAGACAAAGGCTATAAACAGGTGGGCATAATGATTGCTCTCGGTCGTGATTTAGATGGATATTATATTAACGGAACTTACGACGGTGAAACGCACTACGATATTGTTCAGGCTTCCGTTTCCACAGAAGATAAAAATTCGTGGCTTTTCCATTCGGGAACGACTTATTATGTTTGTCCTACTTTGGGATTCAGTGAATATTTGGTTGAATGTTGTATTAGAGGCATTGATGCCGGCGCAACTATGATTTTGATAGAGGAACCCGACTTTTTTGAAAGAGGCGGATATGAGGACGCATATAAGCAGGAATGGGAAGATTATTTCGGAACTCCTTGGGAAGCATACGATAAATCGGACATAAACAGTCGTTTTATGCATACCGAATTAAAAGCTTATATAATGACGAGAGCAATGGACTATATAACCACAAAAGTAAAAGAATATGCTCCCGATGTTGAAATAATATTGTGTTCGCACAGTTCTTCTAACTATATGTGGCACAGAATTGCCGCAAATAATTACGATATTTTGGCTTTACCCGGCGTGGACGGTATGGTTCTTCAGGCGTGGACGGATACTACAAGCCGTTCGTTTACCGTTCAAAATCAAGGCGGAAGACATGTATTCGAATACAGTTGGATGGAATATTCCGAAGGTATTAACTATGCAAGAAGTTTAGGGAAAAAAATATATGCGTTAAACGATCCTCTTGCGGATAATGAAGATATAAGGGATATTGCATATAATTATTATATGGAAAATATAATGGCGCAGACGATTAATCCTTATATAAATGCATACGAAGTTGTTTGGCCCGATAGATTTTTGTGGAGCGAAGGCTGGTATAAATCTATGCAGGAAAGCGTTTATCATGTTTTAAACGATATGGCTAAAAACGACGTTTATTTTGAAGGAGGCTCTGCGGGTGTAGGCGTTGTTACAAGCTATAACGTTGTTGCAGACGACTATGATTCCAGCCATGCGGACAGTTTAATAACCAGTTTAACATGTAACCTTGTCGCAAGCGGTGTTCCCGTAGATGTTTTGACCCTTGAAAGTATTCAGGACTTGGAATATCTAGACGGAATTCATACTTTGATTTTAAGTTACGATTTTATTAAACCGACCTATAATTATGACAGTACTTCCCCTGAATACAGAAAGAGAATGGTGGCAAACGATGTAATTTCAGAATGGGTAAAACAGGGCGGATCTTTGATTTATGTAGGAGGAGCTAATGTAAGTCAGGGAATGACTTGTTGGTGGAATACCGAAATGGATTACGATTCTCCCGAAGCGCATCTGTTCGATTTATTGGGATTAAACTTAAGTATTGAAGATTTGGGTTATCAATATGATGTTACTTTGAAATCGGAAGTAACTTCAAATTATTTGAAAGATTATTATATAGATGATATTGCGGAAATGGGTTACAGAATGACCGCATATAATATAAACGGCGGCAGAGTATTATATTCGCTTAACGGCAAAAACGTAATTTCCGAAAAAGAGGTAGGAGACGGTCATGTTATACTTGCAGGATTGGAAGGTTCTATTTTTTCTGCTGCAGGTGACGATACTTATCAACTTTTGGAAAATCTTGTAACGAGAGCTATGGGCGTTCAAGGCAAACAGTTCTGCGCTCCCGGTTATATGTATGCTAAAAGAGGTGATTGGGAAATAGTAAAAACATTTAAAAACACCTATACGCTTGATCCGGGATTGTATATTGATATTTTCTCTACGAGAAGCGATTATATAGATATAAAAATTCAGGAAAATTTGACAGTTGAAGCTAATTCTTACGGAATTTATAAAAAGATAGAAGAAACGGATGATCCGTATCTTATACATGCAAACGGAACCACGATTTCTTGTGTTACCGAAGGCAATACGACTACTGCCGAGATTAAAAACCTTTGTAAAAACAGCCAATACGATGCAACGTACGGCATAAGCTTATGGTGGACTGCGGGTAAGGAACCTAAAGACGTTTATTTGTATTACAATAATTCCGAAAATACAGAAATAACCGAAAGTACTCATAAATTAAATTATTATGTTGACGATTACGGTATACTGCATATTATTTACGAACATAATACTTTAAGCGATTTATCTGCTATAATTGAAATTCGCTGGTAATATTTTGATTAAATTCTCTTTTGCCAAAACAATTAAAATTTTGACAAAAGAGAAATTTTATAAATAATAAAATATTGGAGGAAAAAATGAAAAAAAGAATTGTAGCTGCCATATTATGTATTATGATGATGGCAACACCGATTTCCCTTTTTGCCGGATGTAAAAAGGATGATGGTTCATCTGATGATAATACGCCGAAATATACTGCGACAAAGGAGGGTCTTATGGATTTAGAAGTTTCGACTTACGAAGCAGATTATGACGAAGACGAACTTTATACAATAACTCAAAGCGGTATGACTTTTGCGCCAAACCATGCTTTGCCTTTAGACTGCGTAATGGTTTATCCGCATTTTTCACAGGTGGAAAGCACAGTAAAAACCTATATGGACAACTATGAAGAATACGGGTATAAAGAGGTCGGATTAATGGTAGCTTTGGGAAGAGACCAGAACAGCTATTATTGTAACGGAAGTTATGACGGAGAAATGCATTGGGATATAGTGCAGTCAAACATTAGTACCGTAAACGACGATGGTACAAATAATTACAGCGGTTTCACAATGCACGGAACTTCTAAGTTTGTACCCTATAGAGGTACCGAAAGGGATACCGAAACATATTATGTATGTCCGAGTTTAGGTTTTTGCGATTATTTGGTTGACTATATTTCAAAAGGAATAGATGCAGGAGCGACTACGGTATGTATAGAAGAGCCCGATTATTGGACGTATACAGGATATGAAAAGGCTTTTCAGGAAGAATGGGTAGAATATTACGGTGAAGAGTGGGTACCGCTTGACCAATATGATAAAAACGTGAGGTTTAAATATGCCGAACTTAAGGCATATATTATGACCCGTGCGATGGATCATATATCTACCACATTAAAAGAAAAATATAAAACTATTTGTCCCGATCTTAAAATTTATCTTTGCACACACAGTAATTCCAACTATTCCAACTGGAGTATTAGTGCAAACAACTACGATATTTTGGCATTGCCGAATATTGACGGTTTAGTTTTACAGGCTTGGTCGGATACATCGAGTGAAAGATTTAATCTTAAGGGCGATATTAATTCGCACGTTTACGAATACAGCTATATGGAATATATAGAAGGTATTAATTACGGCAGATTGTTCCCCGATAAACAGATTTTTGCTTTGAACGATCCTTTGGCTGACAACGAAAGTATGAGAGAATCGGATGCCGCTTCTAAAATTTATGCCGGAAATATACTTGCTGAAACTATTAATCCTTTGATAAACGCATATGAATGTGTATGGCCGGACAGATATTTATGGAGTGACGGTTGGTACAAATCTATACAAGAGAGCGTATATAAAATGCTTAATTCAATGGCAAAAGTAGACGCTACATTATACAGCGGCACTACGGGAATTGCTTCGGTTATAAGTTATAATGCGGTTGCCGACGGTGAAGGCAATACTCACGGTAACTCTAATCTTTGTATTGCGGCATTATCCTGTAACCTTATTGCTAGTGGTGTTCCTGTTCAGGTTTTAACTTTGGAAGCTATAGACAACATAAGTTATTTGGACGGAATTCATACTTTAATATTAAGTTATGATCATATAAAACCCACATATAATTATGCCGGTTACGGTGATAGCGAAACTTATAGAAAGAAAGTTATTGCCAACGACGTTATAAATCAATG
>CASEPJ010000010.1 GCA_949289715.1 uncultured Clostridia bacterium | reverse complement strand
GTTCGAAAATAAAGAATTAAAGGAATTACCAGAAACACCAGATTTGACTATGGTGTTTGATTCATTCGTTTTATCAACTCGCTCAGAGTTTAAATCAGTGTTGGAAAAAGCGATTTTACCGTATAAAGCATCGGAAACCGCTTTCATAATAACAGAAAAAACATTGTTAGAATCGGAAAACTTTATATCAAGTTTTCTCGGATGAACATTAACATCTATAAATCTGCTATCTGTATCAATAAACAAAACATACGCAGGGAAAGTCCTTTTCATAACAGTATCGCCGTAAGCATTTTGAACGGCAGAAGAAATAAGAGGAGAAATAACATATCTACCGTTGACAATTGAAGTTTGATAAGTTTTGTTGGGTTTGTTTTCTTCCGGCATACTTATATAGCCGTAAACAGATATTCCCTGCCTCTTACTATGTACGGCATAGTATTTATTTAGCTCATTTATACCGTAAACAGCAGCAAAAGCCGACTCTAAATTTTTACCGGTAGAATAAAAAACATTTTTTCCGTCCACATTGTATTTTATTGATACAGTAGGATTAGCAAGAATAATTCTGCTTATTATGTTTCTGATTTCTGTTTCTTCACGTTTTTGACTTCTCAAAAATTTTGCTCTTGCCGGAGTATTGTAAAATAAATTTCTTACAGTTATATATGTTCCGTCCGGAGAGGCTTCTGGTCTATGTTGTTCTATTTTTCCACCGTTAATTTCAATAAGGCCTCCTGTCTCAGAATTCTTTGTTTTAGATCGTAGAGTTACCATAGCAACCGCTGCTATAGAAGTTAAAGCTTCACCCCTGAATCCTAAAGTTTCAATAGAATCCAAATCTTCTACGGATGAAATTTTACTTGTAGAATGAGGTAAAAAAGCAACGGATAAATCGTCATATTCTATACCGCAACCGTTATCGTTAACACTAATTTCTTTAATTCCGCCCCCTTTAACCTCAATTGAAATCATGGTAGCCTTTGCATCGATACTGTTCTCCACCAATTCTTTTACAACCGCAGCAGGATTTTCTACCACTTCACCGGCGGAAATTCTATTGTATATAGAACTGTTTAATATATTTATCCTTGGCATGAATTTTCAACCTCTTGTTTTAAATTATCCAATAATTCAAGTGCCTGCATAGGAGTTAAATTATTTGTGTCTATTTCTTTTATTTTTGAAATTACTTTAAAAAGTTTATCATTTTCGAAACTTTTTTCGCAATTATTGTCAACAAAATAGTTATTTTCGGATTTTTTTATATTAATTTCTTTTTTTTCAAGTTTATTTAAAATTTCTTTTGCTCTTTTTGTAATAAATTTAGGCACACCGGAAATTCCCGCCACTTCAACTCCGAAACTTCTGTTTGCGCTCCCCTTCGTTATCTTTCTTAAAAATATTATAGTACCGTTATATTCTTTTACCGTAACTTTATAATTTACTATTCCTTCGAATAAATCTTTTATCTCGGTTAATTCAAGATAGTGAGTGGATAACAAAGTTTTACATTTTATTTGGTTATTTATATATTCGGTTACAGCCCAGGCAATACTCAATCCATCATAAGTCGAAGTTCCTCTGCCAATTTCATCGAGTAAAACCAAAGATTTCGATGTGGCATTGTTTAAAATATTTGCCACCTCTTTCATTTCAACCATAAACGTACTTTGCCCAAAACTAACATCGTCCGACGCTCCCACTCTGGTAAATATTCTGTCAGTAAGAGAAATTTGAGCTTTATCCGCAGGAACATAGCAACCGAAATGCGCCATAAGTGTTATTACTGCAACTTGACGCATATAAGTGCTTTTACCCGACATATTGGGTCCCGTAATAATTATGGTTCTTGCATCTTCACAGTTCATTTCGGTATCGTTAGATATAAAACTTGCAGGCAAAAGCTCTTCCACAACGGGATGCCTTCCGTTTTTTATTAAAATTGAGGTGCTTTTATCGGTAACAATAGGTTTTGAATAATTATTTTTTACCGAAATTTTTGCAAAATTTAATAAACAGTCAAGTCGTGCAATTCCTTGTGAAGATTTTTGAATTGATTTTATATATGTTGAAGCCTTTTCTAATAATTCCGCATATAATCTTTGCTCCGTTCTTATGGAATTTTCTTTAGCATTCAAAAATTTATCTTCTAATATTTTCAGCTCTTCCGTTATATATCTTTCGGAATTTGCTACAGTTTGTCTCCTGATATAAGTATAGGGAACTTTATCCGCAAATGATTTTGGAACTTCTATATAATATCCGAAAACTCTGTTAAATCCCGTTTTTAAATTTTTAATACCCGTTAATTCCTTTTCTCTGTTTTCGAATTGAATTAATATTGCCGCAGCATTTTTATGTATTCCTAAATATTCGTCAAGTTCCTTATCATATCCCTCTTTAATAACTCCCCCTTCTTTTAAAGTTATTGCAGGGTCTATTTTTAATGCGCTTTTTATTAAAGAGGTAAGTTCGGTTAAGTCGGAAATCTCATTAAAAATTTCATTTATAAGGGAATTGTCTATTCCCGATAACGATAATTTTATGGCAGGAAAAGATGAAATACTTTCCCCCAACAAAAGCATATCTTTAGGATTTATCGTTTTATATGAAAGTTTACCTAACAATCTGTCTATATCGCCTATACCGTTTAATAGCGAATCCAAATAATTTCTCAAATCCGCCGATTTAATGAATGATTCAACCGCATCCAACCTTTTGTTTATTTCTTCAACCGAATATAAAGGTTGTTCTATCCATTGTCTAAGCAATCTTCCACCCATCGGCGTATCGGTTTTATCCAACAGCCACACGAGAGACCCTTTTTTTCTTCTGCTTTTTAAAGTTTCGAAAATTTCGAGATTGTTTCTTGTAATAAAATCCAAAGTCATATAGGAAGAATTATATATATAATTGATTTTATTAATATGGTTCAATGCTCTTTTTTGAGTTTCTTTAAAATAATTTAATAAAGCCCCCGCAGCAGAAACAACACATTCATCCGCAGAAAAATCAAATCCCTTTAAATCTTTTACCTCCAATTGCGAGGAAATAATTTTTTCACATTCATTCGTTTCATAAGCCCATTCGTAATATTTATTAACTTTAGGCAGATAAGCCGATTCGTTAAATGTATATAAATCGTTAAGTTTATCGTTGGAAATTATTTCAGCAGGATTAATGGTAATAAGTCTGTTAACTAATGCATTCCAGGGATTGTTTTCATCAACAAGAACGGTATTGAATTCTCCCGTGCTTACATCTGACCAAGCAACACCGAATTTATTATTTCCGTTATAATATACCGATGCGATATAGTTATTACGCTTTTCGTCAAGCATATCGTCTTCTATAACGGTACCTGCAGTAATAATTCGAACCACATCCCTTTTAACCAATTCCTTTCCGCCGGGTTCTGTAAGCTGCTCGCAAATTGCCACTTTTATTCCGTTTTCAACCAATTTTACAATATAAGAATCGACAGCATGATACGGCACCCCGCACATAGGCGCTCTTTCATCCAATCCGCAATCTCTTCCGGTTAAAGTTAAATCCAATATTTTAGAGGCTTTTTTTGCATCCTCGAAAAACATTTCGTAAAAATCTCCCAATCTGAATAATATCATACAATCGGGATATTTTTCTTTTAAATTTAAATATTGCGTCATCATGGGAGATAATGCCATATTTTTTCTCCTTGGTTTATATTTTTATTCCTTGTAAAGAACTTAATTTTGCTTCGGTAATTTTAATTTGCGAAAAAACGCCTATATCGTTAAAATCGCCTTTAAACGTTACCAGTTTACCACAATCCGTTCGACCGGAAATTACATCCTTATTTATGTTCTCTCCTAAAACGCTTACCGTTTTACCCACATATTCTCTGCTTATTTTTATAGATATTTCGTTTTGCAGATTAATTAGCCTAGTAAGTCTTTCGTGCTTTATTTCTTCAGGTACTTGATTTGGCATTTTTTCGGCAGCCGTTCCTTTTCGCACAGAATAAATAAAAGTAAAAGCTGAAAAAAATCCGCATTTTTCTACGAGTTTTAAAGTATCGGAAAAATCTTCTTCTGTCTCACCGGGAAAGCCCACCATAATATCGGTCGTTATACCGCAATCGGGTATGTATTTTTTAATCAATTCGATTTTATTTAAATAATCTTCAGCCGTATAATGTCTGTTCATTGCCTTTAAAATTTTATCGCTACCCGATTGAACAGGTAAATGAATATAATGACCAATATGTTTCGATTCTGCAATGGTTTTAACAATAGATTCGTTAAAATCTTTTGGATGAGATGTCATAAATCTAATTCTGAAATTCCCCTCAATATTGTCGATAGCTTTTAAAAGAGCGGAAAAATCACATTTCGAATTAGGGTCTATATAGGAATTAACATTTTGTCCCAATAATGTTATTTCAGCATATCCTTCTTTAACAAGAGCTTCTATTTCTTTTAATATATCTTCTTTATTGCGACTTCTCTCCCTTCCTCGAACGTACGGAACTATACAGTATGTACAAAAATTATTACATCCGTAAACGATATTAACCCAAGCATTAGGTGTACTCGTCCTATGAATGGGAATATTTTCCACTATACAGCCTTCACTGTCTAAAACTTCGAAAATTCTTTTTTTATTCGATTTTTTTTCTTCTATAAATTTTTTTAACTTATAAATGTTATGTGTTCCGAAAATTATATCTACAAAAGGAAATTTTTTCTGTATTTCCAATGCCGAACTTTGCTGTTGAGTCATACAACCGCACACACCGATAATCAAGTCAGGTTTGCTCTTTTTCAGCTTTTTTAAAGCTCCGATATTGCCTTTTGCTCTTTGCTCTGCATTTTCTCTTATACAACAGGTATTAAATATTATTATGTCCGCTTTATTGCAATCTTCTGTAGATTTATAGTTCATTTCCTCTAAAATACCCGCAAGTTTCTCCGATTCATGAACATTCATTTGACAGCCATATGT
>CASEPJ010000009.1 GCA_949289715.1 uncultured Clostridia bacterium | reverse complement strand
GTAATCGAATAAAAAAACGTTGGATGACGTAAGTTAATTTAATAAGTTCGTTCTTTTTTGCTTGCAAAATTATAGAATTATGGTTATAATATATACTATATTATAAATGGTGACTTGTCCTAAATGTTTAGGACAAGTCGGTTTATTGCCTTTAATGGCGGCTATTTACGGAGGAGATCAGGATGTTTAAAAAAATTTATGCGATTATTCTTTCTTTGCTGGCGGTGGTTTTATTTGTTTTTGCTGTTACAAATACGACAAATAAAAACGGCGCACCCAAATATATGACTACGGAAGTGGAGGAAGATGCTTTATATTATGCAAACCGATTGTCTTTGGAATTTCACCCGACGTTTTCCGCAAGAGATAATTCTGTGGCAACCGAAATATACAATTATTTCACTTCTTCTTGCGGTTTTACCGCACTCGACAGTTCGGAAAATCAGGCAGTTTCAAATAAAACTTATACCGTTCAGAAACAGACATATACCTTGCTTAACAGCGAATATTTGGAAATTTACAGGAATTTAGGTTATAAAGATAAAGATATTCCTGTTATTTCCGAACCCACTGTAAATAATGTAATAGTTCGCATAAAGGGCAGTGATTCTTCTACGGGAGCAATTTTAATAACGGCTCATTACGATTCGGATTCTTCTTCGCTTGGGCTATATGACAATGCGATTGCCGCCGCCTCGATAATGGAATTTGCCAAACACGTAAAAAACGATAAGGTAACTTATAAAAACGATTTAATATTTTTATTTTCCGATGCAAATCAATTTCATCAGTTAGGGGCAAAGAAATTTGCCGCTTCCTATCAAGGTTACGGAGATATAAAATATATTCTCAATTTCCAATCTATAGGCACAAAGGGTAATCTTACGGTTTTGGAAAGCGGTGCAGGTTATTCTTCAGTGGCAAAAATGGCTTCCGTAAATACATCTATTATTTCAAATTCATTTATAGGTACGATTTTTGCTTCTACCAATACGACAACCGATTATTCGGTATATGAAAATTCCGGTATTCCCGGAGTTACCATTGGTTCAACAGGTCAGCAACAATACAACGGCACTTATTATGACGGCTATGACAATGCCGAAATAAAAAAGGTTGCCGCTGTACGCCAGATATCCAAAGTGGTCTCTAAAACGGCGGACAAATTAGGTAATGCCGATTTAAATAAAATCAAAAACGTAGAAGGCGCATATATTAACTATCTTTCTTTATTCGTATTTGTTTACCCTAATGCTGTTTCCATAGTTCTCGTGATTGTACTGCTTGTTTTAATAGGTTTGTTTGTTTATTTCAACAACAAAAAGAAAAATGCGGATGGCAAAAGTTTGGTAAGCCTAAAAGGTGTGGGAAAAGGATTGCTTGTTCAGCTTTCCACCATAGTCATTGCAGGCGCCGTTGTGTTTATTATTCAGAAGTTTTTTGGTATTATAAATAACGGTTTTGGCGATAAACTTAATTCTCCCTATTATTCTTCCTTTATTATGAATTTCGGGACTATGATTTTAAGTATCGGCATTTCATTAATCGTTTATGTCGTTTTAGCCAAAACCTTCAAAATAAAATCGAGGAATATTGTTTACGGAAATATAGCTTTAAATTGTTTGATAGCCATAGTTACAGGTTTATTCTTTATCGGTATAAGCCCGATGTTTGTAATTTCTTCTTTGCTTATGGTTGCAGCTATGCTCGTAATGGTTTTGTTGGAAGAAAAATACGCTTCGAAATACGGTGAATCTATAAGAAAACTTGCTCTTCCTGCAGGGGTATCTGTTTTAATTCTTCCTCTTTACGTTACCACAATGTTTATGGTTGTAGAAGTTGGCGGTTCGGTTATGTTGCCCCTTTTGGCAGTATTAACGGTGCTTTATTTCGGATATTCTGTGCCTTATCTTGCGCAGCTTAAACAGTCGGTTGTTTATTATATGCCAAAATTCCGTAATGTATATACTTCCGTTCCCGTTGTTGTAATTGCTTTGGTTTTGATAGTTATTGAATGGGCTACTCCGCTTACCAAAATATTAAATACCAAACTTTACGACGAAGTTTATTCTTATTCTAAAACATACGAACAGGACGGCATTTATTATGTATATGACACTGCTGAAGACAAAGAGTATTGGGCTATAAGCGATACGCAATTTTTCGATGCTTTAAACAAATATACGGGTACCTCTTATACGGCGGCTCAAAATTGTTTAAGCGGATTTAATTGGAGCGATGAATATAATGCTTTTGTCAGAATGATAGACGAGGAGGGAACCGATCCATATAAAATTTCCACCGTTTTGAATTCCAAAAATACGGTATTTGAAAAAATAACATCGAATGTTTCGAATGAAGGTACGACTCAAACGGTGATAACGGGCTATAAGTTAAAAATTATTTCTAACTATGAAAGAAGTGATATAGAAATTAAAATTAACAATACTTTGGCTTCGGGAGGAAACATTTTCTCTTCCGTAACCGTTGCGGGAGTTAACGGAGACGGTGAAAGCGACAGAAACTTCTCTTCGACAAGAGACGTTTCTAATCTTGAATATTTTACAGTAAAATTATTCGATAAAGTAAATATTAAAGATACTACTACGGAATTTGAAATTACTTTTACTTTAAAAGATGGATTAACACTCGATGAACAAACTCTTCCTCAAATAATTTATACCGAATCCACAAGAGACGCCTCTCATGTTACTGGAGCAAAAATTTTGTCGGACTTTTCGTTGATTGAAGGTAACGGATTAAATAACATCAATTACGGTATAAAATATATCAAAAAACTTGTTCTTCCTTTATCTTAAAATTAAATTTATTATGCGGAGGATTTCCTCCGCATTATTTTAAATCTTATATTTAATTAATTTTAAAATCTTATATTTAATTAATATTAAGTTTTAATTAATAATAAGTTTTAATCGGCTGCTGTATAAAAAAGTTGTAAAATAGAGATGATATTTTTCATTTAAATGTAAAAATATAAAAAACAGGCTTAAAAAGAAAGATAAATAAATTGTAAATTATTTAAATAAATTATTTAAATTAAATAAAAAAATCAGTTTAATTTATAAATATCTTGTTGTTTAATTATCGATAGACATAATTACTTTCCCCGAAACTATAAATATGCTGAAAAGAGGATATTAAAATAAATTCCGGCATAAATTATTTATAGTAAATCGGGGAGGTGAAAAAAATTAAATACATTGCTGATATTATAATCAATAAGTCCCGAATAATAAATAATCTTTTAAAAATAAAAAGAGAAACTCAAAGCAAAGTATGTGCAATGGTAAAATGTGATGCCTACGGATTAGGAGGGACTGCCGTTTCAAAAATTTTGGACAATTTTGCCGACTGTTTAGGTGTTTTTGAAGTTGCGGAAGGCGTTAAATTAAAAAAAGCAGGTATTAAATCGGATATCATTGTTTTCGGTACGGCATTGCCAAAAGAAATTAAATATGCAAAAGAACACGATTTGATATTAACTGTTCATAGTTATGAGGAATTTAAACAAATTTATTTACAAACTCGTGTTCATATTTTATCCGATTGCGGGTTTAACAGAGGCGGAATAAAATCTCTTTATGAATTGCAGTGCATTTTAGACGATGGTAAACCGGAAGGTATTTACACCCATTTAGGTACTTCCGACGAATTTTCGGATTATAGACTTGCTATATTCGATAAGTATGTGCAGCTTGCCAAAATGCGATATCCCGATATTTTAGCTCATTGTGCAGCCAGTGCAAATATTGGACAAAAATCCGCACGATACGATATGGTCAGAGCGGGACTCGTGCTTTATGCCGATGCAGTTAAAATTAAAACCAAAATTTTAGATATCATTTCGGTAGATTGCGGAGAGTATATCGGTTATTCAAAGAGAAAAACCGATAAAAAAAGTAAACTCGCTTTAATAAGATTAGGCTACGGTGACGGTCTGCCTCGTCAATTAGAAGGAGAAAAATTCGTCTATTGGAAGAATTATCCTTTGACTTGCATAGGCGTTGCGTGTATGGACTGTATATATGCCGACGTAACAAATTTAGACGTGCATATTTTTGACGAAGTTATTGTAAAGCCGGAAATTAGTCAGTTTACTTTATACGAATATCTTACTAAACTTAAAGGAAGATTCAATATTACATATGAATAAAAATTTTTTATCGGTGCTTTATGCTTCCTTAAAACCTGCATTATCGCTTTTAGGTATGCATATTGCAATGCTTATTTTTTCTTCGCTTGTATATAATGCGGTTTATTCTTATGCCGGAACGGGAAATGCGGTTTGGGGTATTTTATTAGGTATAGTTTTCGTTGCGGGACATATCGGAATAACCGTTGTTTCTTTGAATCAGCAGGCGGAAAAGGATTATAAGAAAAAAATAAACAACATAAGATACGAAGAAATAGGGGAAAATCCGGGAAAATTTGAATATGCAAAAGAGACGGTTTCGTATAAAGGTTTTCTCGTGTCTATTCTTTCCGAGCTGCCGGGAATCATACTTATTATCATTGCCGGAGTTTTTACTTTGGAAACTTTGACTTTGTGGATAAAATTGATATATTCGCCTTATTCCATGATTCTCGACAGTTTATTGGGAAACGATTTTTCGGTATGGCTATATATACCCGTGGCATTTGTTACCGTATTGGTTGGTATGGTTAGGTATAAAAAAGTTACTCAATATTTAATAAAAGAAGAAGAGGATATGAAAAAAGAGATAAAAGAACTTAACGGTGAAGAAGAATGAGAATTATCGGAGGTTTTAGAAAGGGAAAAATTTTGATGTCTCCGAAAGATGGGTTAGTGCGTCCCACGACAGACAGAATAAAAGAAAATATTTTTAATATTTTGCAGTTTAAAATAGCAAACTCTGTTGTATTGGATCTCTTTTCGGGAAGCGGTGCTATGGGATTAGAAGCGGTTAGCAGAGGTGCTGAAAGAGTAATTTTTTGCGATAATTCCGCAGACAGTGTTAAGCTGACCAAAATAAATGCAGAATCTATAGGGATTAAACCGGAAATTCTGCATTGCGATTTTAAAGACGCCATAAACACTTTAAATAAATCGGGTGTTAAATTCGATGTGGTTTTTGTGGATCCTCCCTATTCTAAAGGAATGGGTGAAGAAGCCATGAATCTTCTTCTAAAAAAAGGATTGCTTGATTTGGAGGGCATAATCGTCTATGAGTTTGCCGCTGACGATGAAGGAGCCAATAATTTTGTATGCAATTTAGCTTTCAATGCGGACATAAGAAAATACGGTAACACTAAAGTAGCATTTATTAAAATATAAATATTTAAGGGTGATCATATGAAAAAAATTTGTGTTTTTCCGGGCAGTTTTAATCCGGTAACTGCAGGTCATATCAATATTATAAAAAAGGCAAGCGCTCTGTTTGACGAGGTAATAGTAGCCGTTACCGATAATAAAAATAAAAAATACCGTGTCGATGCCAATATGAGAAGAAATATTTTGGAAAAAGCCATTTCCGATTTTAAAAACGTCAAAGCTGTGGCGTTCGACGGACTTACTGCGGATTTTTGTGTAAAATCCAATGCAAATTATATAGTCAGAGGCATTAGAACTTATCAAGATTTCGAAAACGAAAAGATGCTGATGACCGTAAACAAAAAACTTAAGGGAATAGAAACCTTGTTTTTTATAACCGATTCTGAATATGCTCACATCAGTTCAAGTATGGTCAGAGAAATTTTGGATAACGGCGGCGACATTAACGGAATAGTGCCCGACAGCGTAGTAAACGAAATATATTCGTTATATTTAAAAAACTGATATGGAATTGACCGATATAAAAGGGTTGAAAGAAAAACGGCTCGAATTGCTTAATAAAGCCGGTATTTTTACCCCTGAAGATTTAATAAATACATTTCCGAAAACGCTTGAAAATTATGGCAAGTGTTTTTCTGTAAAGGAGCTTTCAGACGAGGCAGGCTGTATAAAACTGCGGTTTTTAAAACAACCGAAAAAAGTTTTTTTCAAAAATTATAAAAAGGGAGTTACCAAGGGACAAGCAGTAGATGAATTCGGCAATGTGTTTTATGTTAATTGGTATAATAACGCATACATAAAGGCGGAATTAAATAAAACTTATTTAGCCTACGGAAAAATAAGCGAAAGGGACGGTTCTCTTATAAATCCCAAGTTAAAAGAGGAAAATTTTAAAGGTATTTGCCCGATTTATAGAATAAAAGGTGTGGGAGACCATGTATTTTCGAATTTTGTCAAGGCTGTTTTAGACAAAAATATTTACGAAGACGGCGAAATTTATAAAAAAATTCATTTTCCCAATAGCGAAGAAGAGAACTACGATGCACGTTGCGCACTTGCAATTAAAGAACTCGCCTTATTGCTTTGTGCCTATAAACTGATAAAAAAACACAATGGAAATATTAAAAAACAAATTTATGAAAAAACCGATATAGAAAAATTTAAAGAAAAATTTTCTTTTAAATTTACAACCGACCAAAATAATGCAGTTGATGAAATATTAAAAGATATGTATTCTCCCATAACGATGAACAGGATATTGCAAGGGGATGTCGGTTCGGGTAAAACGGCCGTTGCTTTTTGCGCTGCATATGTTGCTTTTTCTTCCAAAGGACAAACGGTTTTTCTTGCACCTACCGAAGTGCTTGCCTATCAACATTATATTTCTGCGGTTAAATTTTTCGATGAAGATAATATTGTGTTTTTATCATCCTCTTTAAAAAGTAGGCAGAGAAGAGAAGTTCTGAACAAAATCGCAACCGGACAGGCTAAAATAATAGTGGGGACGCATGCCGTTTTTTCCGACGATGTAACTTTTTATGACTTGCGTTTGTGTATTACCGACGAACAGCACCGTTTCGGGGTTGCCCAAAGAAGCAAGCTGGAGAAAAAAGGCGAAACGCCCGATGTATTGGTTATGAGCGCAACTCCCATTCCAAGGACGCTTTCTTTGGTTTTATACGGCGATTTGGACATTTCGGTATTGAGAGAGAAACCTCAGGGCAGAAAAAATACCGAAACTTATGTAATGTCTGCCGAAAAGACGGGCGCTATGTTGGAATTTATATTTAATGAAATTAATGGCGGACAAAGAGCATTTATTGTATGCCCCAGAATCGAAGAAGATTACGATTTTTCCTTTAATTCTGCCGAAAGTGTGTATTCACTGATATTAAAGACCCCCCTTGCTCCTTATACAGAGCTTTTGCACGGAAGGATGAGTTCGGCAAAAAAAGAGGAGGTTTTTTCTCGCTTTAAAAAGGGAGAAATTAAAGTTCTCGTTTCCACAACCGTTATAGAAGTAGGCGTGGATATTCCGCAAGCTACGGTTATTGCGGTATTTAATGCAGAAAAATTCGGACTATCGTCTTTACATCAATTAAGAGGCAGAGTAGGAAGAAGTGATAAACAAAGCTATTGTTTTTTGGTGACCGATTCCACTTCCGAAAACACGTTAAAAAGACTTAACGCATTTAAAAACACTAACGACGGTTTTAAAATTGCGGAACTCGATTTTGAAACGAGAGGAGCGGGAGATTTTATGGGAGAGCGACAACACGGGTGCTATGAAGTAATTGCCAATTTGAACGTAACTCCCGAGCTTATTAATAAAGCAAAGATAAGAGCCGACTTAATGGAAAAAGAGGAAGGCGACAATTTGAAAAACAAAATATTAAAATCCAAATACGGAGTACTTGTAAAAAAAATTACCATGAATTAAAGACGGTATATTTAAATTTGTCATAACTTATTGTATAAATTTAAAATTATATTTAATAATTATTTATTGGTTTTTATTTATATTATTTTTTAAATAGTTTAAAAAAATTCGTGATACAATATAACG
>CASEPJ010000008.1 GCA_949289715.1 uncultured Clostridia bacterium | reverse complement strand
TTTGGTATTCGTTAATTAAGTCTTTATCAACGTGTTTTCGGATAAACGCTGAAAGTTCATATGCTATTTCTTCTATAATCGTATTCATATTGCTGTTTAATTCTAAGGATAAATTATAAAAAGCGGTTTCATCTTTTTTATCGATTATTACGATTTTAGGTTCCAAAATATTTCCGTTATTAACAATATACCCGCACTCAATAGCTTTTGCCGCAATTTCTTTTTCATTTTCCGTCAATTTGTTTAAGGAAACTCCGCCGATAATTTTTAGTACCATTAAAAGTTTTTCATCCAAAGATAAATTATGTCCGCAATGAAAATGCTCATCTATTCTCTTACCATAAATATTGGAAACATATACCGACTTGTATCCTCCTATTGAAACTGCATCAATACCATCCCAACCGTAAAAATCAAATATCGGCTTCTGCTGGTCAGTATATGCAATTGCAGCACAAGTAAAATCTCTTTTAACTGGAGTAACATCAGAAAAATACTTTTCAGACATAATTTTATTTATTTTTTCTTCAAAATCCCATACCGTTCTGGAAATTAACGTCCACATAATAAAAGAAAGATTATTTTGTTTACTCAAATACGGAAAAGAAAGTATTTTCTCTTTTTTTTGTAATAGTGTGTTTTTTAACTTATTACAAATTTCTAAAAGGTGCTTTTCATAAATTTTGTTGGCCATATCGTATTCATTATAATCTGCCAAAAGAATATTTAACTTATATTTACCGTTTTCAAGTTTGCGAAGCATGCCATACTCTCCGTTTTCGCCATGGCACTGAATTTCCAGCTCCTCTTCTACATAAGGCATAGGAACACAAAGTTTTTCCGAAAGTTCTTTGGGAGATTTTGGTTCATCTTTACATAAATAAATTAAATTCTGAGAAAATATTCTTTCGGTTTTTGTGCGAGGATCGTTACCGCACGGATTACCTGTTCCTAAAATAGCCAATTTTATGGGCTGTAAAACGCTTATTCTTTCTCTCATATTATTCTCTCCTTTATTCATCTCTTTTTTTACATGGTTTCTTGCGGAAAACAAACGAAATTTTACTGTCGTTTCGCTAATGTTAAGAGATTTAGCAATATCTTTAATTTTTCGATTGTCTATGTAATACATAACCATAACTTCACGATATATTTTTGACAAAAAAGCAATTTCTTTAAAAATTACTTGTATTTGAGCTTTTACTGTATCATCTTCTATAAATTTCTCTATTTCGTTTCCTGTTGAATTGTAAAAAAAATTACTTTCAAGATTAATAAATTGATTTATTTTTTGACGATAAAATTTTCTTTTTATACAATAATCGGCATAAACTCTGCGAGCAATACTCCAAAAATAAGCATAGAAGTTGTCTATGTTTTCTTGTTTATTTATAGCAGAAACTACAGCAAGAATAATATCCGAGCATAAATCTTCCGCTTCGACAGAGGAATTACACCTTTGATAACAATATTGATAAATTTTATCGAGAAATTCTTTGTCTGAAAGCAATTTTAACGATTCGTAAGTGTTCATTTTTTCTGCTCTTTCTCCCCATATTGATTCTTAATTAATATTTTTCAAATATATAGTCATAAAAAATTAACGTCGGTTAGCTTTTAATTAATTTTAAATTAAATTTTTATTTTAAACGGTAGAATAAATTTATTAATTACAATTTACGTATTAATAAAAGCTAAAGCATATTGCATAAATTATAAATAAAAATTTTAATTGTATTCTACCCTTTCTATAATAAAAAAGGCGGAAATTAAAAAAATTTAGTCCCGACTTTTTTTTAAATTTATAATAAAATTTATATCTCTATATTTATTCTGAAAAACAAATAAACTATTTTTTTAAATATTAATTATAAAGGCTTAAATAAATATTTTTTTAAATAAAACATTTATTCGAAATACATATTTTCAATAAATTTTTGGTTAAATACAGCAGATTCTGCCAATTCTATATTTTTTGAATTAACGGCAATATTTATAATCTGTTTTTCAACATCCTTATTAATAAGCGCCGAATACGCTCCCTCCAAAGAAGTATTGCCCACTGCTTTTGTTTTGTCCGACATTTCTTTAGGTAACAGCCCTATTATGCAAGAATTTGCAATGTTTATATATGTACCGAATCCTCCGGCAATATACAAATTATTTATGGAAGAAAATTTTAGTCCTTGAGATATCAACAAGGTTTCCATACCCGACCTTATTGCCGATTTTGCCAATTGAAGCTCTCTTATATCCTTTTGATTAATATAAATTTTATCGGTAATATAAAAACGATCATCTACCAATCTATCTGCAAACTTACCGTCATATAAATCGTCAATAGCTCCGGTTTCATCAATAATCTTTTCTTTAATCATGCATGAAATAATATCAATCAGTCCAGTTCCGCAAATACCGGAAGCTTCCTTATTTGCTATCGTATTAATAAAAATTTCTCCCGAATCCAAATTAAAGTTAACTTTAGATATCGCTCCCTCAATAGAACCCGTGCCGCAAGTTATCCTAGCACCCTCAAACGCTGGTCCCGCCGCAGTAGAACAACAGGTAATTCCCTTTGGCGTGATTAACGCCATTTCTCCGTTAGTTCCTATATCTACAAATAAAACGTTTTTCTCTTTTGAATTTATGAAATTATTTTTTATAACCGTTATCCCTGCGGTAATATCCGCACCCACATAAGCGGAAATAGAAGGTAACAATTTAATCAAACAATCATCTTCGATTTTCAATTTTCGATTAACGTCTTTATTCATAATTTTTAAATCGATAAAAACGGGAGTAAATGGATATAACGCCAAAGAAGATGGATTAACTCCCGCAAATATATGCAACATCGTCGTATTTCCGGCAATTTCGATTTCTTTAAGATTCTCTCTGACACAGGGATATTGTTTTTCGAACTTTAACAAACTTTCGTCAATAAAGTCCAATACGCAATCTTGCATATTATTTAAAGTATTTATGTCTGACATAATACTGTTTATACGGGAAATAACGTCGGATCCGTAAATATTTTGTGTATTTACGGAAGAATTATAGTCAAGTTTTTTCCCGCTTTTTAAATTTATTAAACAAGAAACCAGCGTAGTTGTTCCTATATCCACAGCTAAACCGTAATGGCCTTTTGAAAAATTATTTTTGACTTCCGTCCTGTTATTTACCGCCGAATTTGTTAAAACGGAAAATTCTTTACTATCTACAAAAACTTCCAAATCGTTTACCACATCGACAAAACAAGCAAGCCTAATACCTTCATTTATCTCTTCTTCGGTCAACAATTTTTTTTCATCATTTAAAACTTCCGTCGCCGGTTTTATTTTCACTTTGCACTTGCCGCAAATGCCGTTACCGCCACAAGGCGCAGTCAGTTCTATGCCGTTATTTGCTAAAATAGACAGCAAATTACTTTTTTCTTCGACGCTTATGTTTTTAATTTTGTTTCCGAAATAAACTTTAACAGTATACATATTTTTTAAAATTCTGCCGTACCGACAGTTCTAGGGAAAGGTAAAACGTCTCTGATATTTGAAATACCGGTCAAATACATAATAATTCTTTCAAATCCAAGTCCGAATCCTGCATGTTTTGTGCCTCCGTAACGGCGTAAATCCAAATACCACCAATAATCTTCTTCTTTTAACCCAAGCTCTTTCAATCTTAAAGTCAATACATCCAGTCTTTCCTCCCTTTGACTTCCACCGATAATTTCGCCTACTCCCGGAACGAGTAAATCCATGGCGGCAACCGTCTTATTATCGTCATTTAAACGCATATAAAATGCTTTAATCTCCTTAGGATAATCCGTTACGAATAAAGGTTTTTTAAATACCTTTTCAGTAAGATATCTCTCATGCTCGGTTTGAAGATCACATCCCCAATATACAGGATAAAAAAATTCGTCTTTATGTTTTTCTAAAATATCTATTGCCTGAGTATAAGTTACTTTAGCAAAATCGGTATTAATTAAGCTGTTTAATCTTTCCAATAAAGTTTTATCAAAGAAATTATTGAAAAATTCCATTTCGTTAGGACAGTTTTTCAAAGTATAACTAATTATATACTGGATTAAATCTTTCGCCAAAAGCATATCGTCGTCTAAATCCGCAAAAGCGATTTCCGGTTCAATCATCCAAAATTCTGCTGCGTGACGTGCCGTATTGCTATTTTCCGCTCTAAACGTCGGCCCGAAAGTATAAACTTTACCAAATGCCATAGCAAAGGTTTCCGCCTCAAGCTGTCCGGAAACGGTAAGATTTGCCGGTTTTCCGAAAAAATCCGCACTGAAATCTATTTTACCGTCAATAACGGGAGGGTTTTCCATATCGAGGGTAGTTACTTTAAACATTTCACCCGCTCCTTCACAATCGCTTGCAGTTATTATAGGTGTATGTGTATATACAAACCCCCTTTCCTGAAAAAACTTATGAATTGCATACGCAACGACGGAGCGCACCCTGAAAACGGCAGAAAAAGTATTTGTTCTTGCCCTTAAATGAGCAATATCTCTCAAAAATTCCATACTGTGCCTTTTTTTCTGTAAAGGATAATCGGGAGTGGAAGTTCCCTCAATATCTACTTTCGTCGCATTTATTTCAAAAGGCTGTTTCATAGCGGGAGTCAATACTACCGTTCCTGTAATTTTTAATGCAGCACCTACGTTCTGTTTAACTATTTCTTCAAAATTGTTAACTTTTTCCGCTTCTATAACTACTTGAACCGATTTAAAAAAAGTTCCGTCGTTAATTTCGATAAAAGCTATGGATTTTGAATCTCTTATGGTTCTAACCCAACCGCACAATGTAACTGTAGTATTTTCTAATTTTTGAAAATCTTCATAAATTTTCTTAATTTCGTGTTTCATAATGCCTCCGGCTATTAGGATATTCTATTTATTATAATTAATAATTATATAATAAAAAAACGCATATGTAAAGCAAAAGTTTTCCTTAAGCATAAATATGCGTCATTTTATTTTAATAAAAAATATTAGTTCTTATAAATTAATTTTTTATAATATCGTATATATCGCAAGAAGTTTTTTTACCGACGTAAGCAGTCGAAACTCTGTTAAAATCAAATATGTTTTTCATAACTTCGTTTACTTCTTCATAAGTAACTTTGTTTATCAATTCCAACTTTTCGTTTAAATCGAAATTTTTGCCCGTCAAAACAAGATATCTGCCTATACTCATCATAAGCGCAGAGGAATTTTCTTGCCCTAAAATAAATCCGCCTTTTAACTGTTCTTTTCCTCTTAAAAATTCCTTTTCGGTAAAGCCGTTTTTGATGATATTATAAATCTCGTTTTTTATACTCAATACGGATTTTTCCACATTATTCAAATTTGTTCCGGTATAAATGGTCATAGCTCCGTTATTCATATAAACCGAAGGATAGGAATATACAGAATAACACAACCCCTGTTCTTCTCTTAATTTTTGGAATAAGCGACTAGTCATACCGTTGCCGAAAATATAATTAAATACCGATTGCGCATAATATAATTCATGGTCATACGGATAACAAGGAAAAGCAATACAAATATTTGCCTGTTCGATGTCTTTTATTTTTACAATATTGCCCCCTTTACTGTTGTTTTCTTTGGGGAAAAGGGGTTTTTTGCTATCGGAAACAAAATTATTAAGAAAATATTTTTCCACTAATGCTACTGCTTTATCGATATCCATATTTCCGGCTATGGCAACAACAGTATTTAAAGGAGAATAATACTTTTTCATATGTTCTCGCATATCTGCGGTAGTAAAAGATTTAACCGCTTCGGCGGTGCCTAATATAGGTTTTTCCAAAACATGCCCTTTAAATGCAACACTTGCCAACATATCGAAAATAATATCGTCCGGAGTATCTTCAACCATAGAAATTTCTTCCAATACCACGTTTTTCTCTTTTTTTAATTCATTTTCGTCGAAAACTGCATTAAAATAAATATCGGATAAAATTTCAAAACACTTTTCCGCCTGTTCATCCACCGATTTTGTATAAAAGCATGTAATTTCCTTGGCTGTAAAAGCATTTATTTGGGCTCCCATTTCATCAATTTCTTCTACAATTTTAAAAGCCGAACGGTTTTTAGTTCCTTTAAAAACCATATGCTCGATTAAATGTGAAATTCCCGTGGTTTTATTATCTTCGAAAACACATCCTGCTCCGGTAAAAATACCAATGGATACCGATCTAATTCCCTTTATAGGCATTAATGCCAATTGTAGTCCGTTTTTAAATAAAAATTTTTCCATATTTTATCCTCTATGTATTTACGTAAAAATTATGAATTAAGATTTTCGCTAATTGTAACCAATTCAAATCCGTTATTTATATGATACAACAATATTTTTTCAAAAGCAAGCAAAGTATGTTGTGTTGGGTGCATTAATATAAAATCACCCGATTTAACGTTTTCGGTTGCTCTTTTAAAAATTAAATCGCTGTTTTTATCCCTCCAATCGATAGTATCTTTACTCCACATAATAACTCTGTAGCCTAAATCTTTGCAAGCTTTAACGGTGTTGTTTCCGTAACTACCGGAAGGAGGCATAAAAAGCTGTGTTTTTCTGCCGCATAATCCTTCTATTAATTTTTCGGTTTTTAAAATTTCTTCTTTGTTTTGCTCGTAAGTTAATTTATTGTGATCTTTATGAAAATATCCGTGATTGGCTATTTCGTTTTTACTTTCGGCTATCCTTTGAAGTAACTCATTATTTTCAGCAGCCCACATTCCGCCTATAAAAAAAGTAACCCTTACATTTTCATATTTGTCCAAAATATCCAACATATCATCCAAATATTCTGTACCCCAATATATATTAATTGCAAGGGATACTTTATTATTTTCGCTCTCGCTTTTGTAATAAACTTCGTCCACAGTGTTAAAAGCGGAAAGATTTGTTCCGCCAACCGTAACAAGCACCACTCCGCTCAAAACAACAATTAGAATGATGCTTACCACAAGATTAACAAATATTTTCCTTTTCATTTAAATTTCTCCTTACCATATAAATATGATAAAAATATAATTTAAATGTTATTTATATAAATTTTTTAAATTTTTTATTTCAAATATTTATTTTTTTATTTTAAAATTACGTCCGATTTCTTTAATTATATCCCATAATGTCATAGAATCTATATCTTCTGCCGCCAGAATATTTATTTCCTTGACTACCGTATTATCCGCTATTATCATAGCTTTGCCTACAATATCGCCTTTTTTAACGGGAGCTTTCAAATTTTCGTCAAATGTTATTTCCACACTGACATTGTCTTCTCCTTTTTTAACAAACCTTGAATAGCTCTCCTGCGGAATTACCATAATCGAATCTTTTTTACCGTTTTTGATTTCTATAGTCATAGGTTCGTCTTTGTTTAAAATAATTTTATTATCGTAGGTTGCAAATGCCGTATTAAATAAATTTACCGTTTCAGAAAATCTATCTTTGGAAGTAGGTGCCCCCAAAACCACGGCAACGACTCTTGTATTATTTTTGAATGCACTTGCGGCAAAACAAAACATAGCTTCGTTTGTAAAACCAGTTTTGCCTATATCACAGCTCGAATAACTTTTCAACAGTTTATTTGTATTACTCATCATAGTAGTTCTGCCTTCGGGATGAATAAAATCTTCCATCCATATTTTACTATAATCAAAAAGCTTTTCATGTTTGACAAGTTCGGAAAACACCAAAGCAATATCGTATGCCGTGGAAAATTGTCCTGCCTGAGGTAAGCCTGTGGCATTGACGTATACGGTATTATTCATCCCCAACTCCGACGCTCTTTCATTCATTTTAGCAACGAAATTTTCATGAGTTCCCGATACGAATTCCGCCAAAGCGACTGCTGAATCGTTTGCAGAAGCTACCATAACAGATTTTAACAGTTCACCTAATTTATAAGTTCCTCCTGTTTCCAAAAAAACTTGCGAACCTCCCATAGAGCTTGCATTTTCAGAAACAGTTATCTCCGTTTCTAAAGGTATATTATTTGCTTCAATATATTCCATACTTAAAAGCATTGTCATAACTTTAACAACACTTGCAACAGGTAATTTTTCATGAGCATTTTTTTCATAAACCACTAATTTACTTACAGGGTCTATCGCTATCAACGATTTAGATTTAAAATTGCTTGTTTCTTCCCCGTACGCATTTGAATTTACAAAAAACGCAGTGAATATTAATGTAAAAGATAATACAAATAGCATTAAAATATTTATTATTTTACTTTGTTTTTTAAAATTATTCATATTTGCCTCCAATGTGTTACGGATAGCTTTGGCAATTTTTATGTTTTTATGCAATTTGATTTAATTATAATTTGACTTTAAAAATTATATAATGTAATATATATTTGTCGCAGATTATTTGGCGATTAATTTATTTTAGTTAAAATTATTAAAAATATGTTTGATAAAAGGAAAAAATTATGAAAATTCTTTTATGTTCCGATATTCACGGTTCAAGTTATTTTGCACAAAAAATATTGAATATTTTTGAAAAAGAAAAAGCTGATATTTTAGCTATAACGGGAGATATTCTGTACCACGGAGCAAGAAATCCACTACCAAAAGATTATAATACTTTAAAAACTGCTGAATTGTTAAATAATTATAAAGAAAAAATAATTGCGGTAAAAGGTAATTGTGACAGTGAAGTGGATTTGATGGTTTTAGAATTTCCTCTATACGATTCTGCTTTTTTATTCAACGGTAAATATAAAATTCATATGACTCACGGACATATTTACAATAAGGATAATATACCCACCATTCAAAAAGGCTCCATATTAGCTTACGGACATTTTCATGTACCTCTGTTAGAAGAAAAAAACGGAATAATCTTGTTAAATCCAGGTTCCGTATCCATACCTAAAGAAAACAGCAATCATTCATATGCTATTATAGATAATGACATAAAAATATATGATATTGTTTAATTAAATAATTATAAAGTTTATTAATATAATTTTTATTGAATTTAAAAATTAAAACAAAAACCGCATTTTTAATGCGGTTTTTGTTTTAATGCTTCATTAAATAATAAATAATATTTATTTTTTATTATTTTCCTTTGTTTCATTATCTTTTTTAGTTTCTTCGGAATTATCTTGTTTGTTATTATCTTCGCCTTGAGCAACCTCTACTACTTCACCTTCCGAAGCTTTTTTATCTTCTTCTTCGTCAACTATTTCCATTAAAGGATCAACCTGAGCTACGGCTGCTTTTGCAATAACCATAAGCGTTCTTTGGTCATCTTTTCCTATTTCTATTGTAACTGTTATCTCGGAAGTTTCTTTAACCGTACCGAATATTCCGCCTATAGTACGGATTTTATCTCCGGGCTTTAAAGCATCCAACATTTCCTGAGCTTTTTGATTTCTTTTTTTATTTGTAAAAGACATAAACAGCATCATACCAACCATTAAAACAAGTATAACTATTAAAAGCCAAGTTCCGTTTCCCTGAGGTTCTCCCTCCAATAAAAAATTTAGCATATTTTACTCCTCTCATTTTATATTTACTTAATTATTTTACTTATAAATTTTAATAATAGCAAGCATATTAAATATATTTTTTTAAAAATAACAAAAATAAACAAAAAATATTAAAAATTTAATAATTTATTATCGTAAATATCTACTAAACTCATTAATTTTTAAAAAACTATATTAAATTTATAGCAGTCTTCTAAAAATTCTGTAAATCTATTTTCAATAATAGCTTGCCTGATGTTTTTTGCAAGATGCACCAAATAATATAAATTATGGAAAGAAATCAGTCTTCCGCCGGTAATTTCGTTTACGTTTATTAAATGTCTTAAATAGGCCTTTGTAAAATTTTTACAAGTATAGCAGTCGCAATCGCTGTCAATCGGAGTAAAATCTTTTGCGTAAACAGCATTTCTAATGGTTATTTTCCCTTTAGAAGTCAATGCGGTTCCGTTCCTTGCAATTCTGGTGGGCAATACACAATCGAACATATCTATTCCCCTTTTAACACCTTCTAATATACAATCGGGGCTGCCTACCCCCATAAGATATCGAGGCATTTCATCAGGTAAATGCGGCTGCATAAAATCCAATATATCATACATTACTTCCTTAGGTTCTCCGACAGACAATCCCCCTATAGCTATTCCAGCCTCTGCATATTTTACAGATTCTTTAAGCGATTGCAACCTTAAGTCTTTAAACATACCGCCCTGAATTATCGGGAAAAGCATTTGATTACCGGTTGGACGGCTGTCGTAACACCTTTTCAACCATCTTAAAGTTCTCTCCATCGAAAGTTTGGTATCGTCGTATTCTGCAGGATATTCAACACAATGATCGAAAGCCATTACAATATCGGCACCTAAACCTCTTTCTATTTCCATTACGTTTTCGGGAGTAAATATATGTTTCGATCCGTCTATATGCGAACTGAATGAAACTCCCTCTTCGTTAATTTTTCTTAACGAGGCTAAAGAAAAGACCTGAAAACCTCCGCTATCCGTCAATATAGGTCTATTCCACCCCATAAATTTGTGTAATCCACCCGCTTCTTCCACCAATTTATATCCCGGTCTTAAATATAAATGATAGGTATTGGAAAGAATTATTTGAGCATCTATATTTTCGAGATCATATGGCGTCAAAGATTTTACGGTTGCATTAGTTCCCACAGGCATAAACACCGGCGTTTCGATATCTCCGTGAGGCGTATGCAATATGCCCGCTCTGGCACCTGTTTTTTTACATTGTTTAATAAGTTCAAAAGAAAAACTTTTCATATATATCCTTTTTTATTATCTATTGCTGTCTTTTTTCTATATAAAATATTGAAATTAGTAATTAATAAATGTTCAATAAATAAAAAAATATAAATATATTATAATTTGTTTATTTACTTTTTAAAAAACACCAATATGTTTCGTTTTTAATAATTTTTATTGATTATAAATTATATTTTTAAGTAAACTTTTTATTTTTTGAATTATTTATTTTTCAATTTTAATTTTGAATAAAAGACTTTAATTTGCTTTGCATATAAAATTAAATGCTTTTATATTTTTTCATTAGTTATAAACATTGCGTCGCCGAAGCTAAAAAATCTATATTGTCTTTCCACCGCCGCTTTATAACACGCTAAAGTTTTTTCTCTCCCCAGCAATGCAGAAACAAGCATTATTAAAGTACTTTCGGGAAGATGAAAATTGGTAATTAAACAATCAACCGCTTTAAAACGATACCCCGGATAAATAAATATGGAAGTATCTCCCGATTGTTCCCTCATCATTCCGTTTTCGTCTGCCACACTCTCCAAAACCCTAACCGATGTAGTACCTACGGCTATTATTCTTCTTCCTTGCGATTTAGCTCTATTTATAGTTTCGGCGGCTTCCTTCGAAACCGAATAATACT
>CASEPJ010000007.1 GCA_949289715.1 uncultured Clostridia bacterium | reverse complement strand
TATATAAACAAAGTGCAACAATAAAATAATATAAAAATATAAAAGCACAAAAATTAAATTAACTAAATTAATTTTTAATTAGACAATTTCCGGCCTTTCCAAAGATATTTTTCCTATTCTTCCCTTTCTGAAATCATCTATAACGGATTTGGCTGTACGCAATGTATCGAAAGTATTGCCTTTTAATATATATCCTCTTTTTTGCGCAATAAAATTTAATATTTCTTCGTAACTTACTTCATCGTCTAAATCAAATCTGCTTTTAATTAATTCCGGATAATTTGTTTTTATATTTTCGATTAATTTTAAAGATAAAGCCTCAATGTCTAAAATATTATCTTTAATACTGCCTATGCAGGCAAGGTTAATTCCCGTTTCTTCTTTTTTTAAATCGGGCCACAAGGTTCCCGGAGTATCTAACAATTCCACATTATCTGCAATTTTAACCCATTGTTTACCCCTCGTTACTCCCGGCCGATTACCCGTAATTGTTTTTTTAACGGGAGATAGAGAATTTATGATAGTGCTTTTACCGCAATTAGGGACGCCTACGACCATTGCTCTAACAGTTTTATTAACACCCTTATTTTTTAAATAAGCAATTTTGTCTGACATAGTATTAAATATCAGTCTTAAAAGCTCTTTTGCGTTATTTTTATTTGTTGCTTGAAATTTTAAAAAGGTTCTGTTATGCTTAACAAAATAATCTTTCCATAAATCGGTTACTACGTTATCAGCCAAATCGCATTTATTTAAAACATAAATAATTTTTTTATTTTTTGCCAAATCGTCAATAGAAGGATTGAAGGAAGAAGCTACTGCTCTGGCATCTAAAACGTATATTATCAAATCTACGATTTTTATTTCATCTTGCATCATACGAAGGGCTTTTGTCATATGCCCGGGAAACCATTGTATTATCATAAAATTACTCTTTATTTTCTATTTTTTTAATAATTATTTTTAATTTAAATAAATTAATCGTTATTATCTGAATTCAATTTTTTTATAAGATCGGGACGATTTTTTTCGGTTATTTCTTTTTTTTGATTTAACCGCCATTCTTCGATATTTTTGTGATGCCCTGATAAGAGTACCTCGGGAACTTTAAAACCGTTAAAATTTTCAGGACGTGTATATTGAGGAAATTCAAGAAGTCCATCTTCGAAAGAATCTTTATATGCCGATTCGTCACTACCTAAAACATCGGGTATAAATCGAGAAACGGCATCCACCAGAACCATAGCAGGAATTTCTCCGCCGGTTAAAACATAATCTCCTATAGAAATTTCATCGTCTATATAATTATCCAATATTCTTTGGTCTACACCTTCATAATGTCCGCATAATAGTACCAAATGTTTCGAAAATGATAATTTTTTAGCCAAACAGTTATTTAGAATTTTGCCTTTTGGTGATAAATAAATTCTTAAAGCCGTATGCTCTGGGTCAACAAAATTTAAAGCGTCATAAATAGGCTGCGGCATCATTACCATTCCCACTCCCCCGCCGAAAGGATAATCATCGCATTTTTTATGCTTGTTTTTTGAAAAATCTCTTATATTTATGCAATTTAATGTAATAAGATTTTTATTTATAGCTCTTCCTATTATGCTTGATTTTAAGGTTTCGAACATTTCCGGAAATAAAGTCAGTATATCAATTTTCATATAGAACGACCTCTGAAAACTCTTTTTCTTTCAAAACTATTATTTTTTTCGAAACATCGATTAAATTAATAATCTTATTTAAAAGAGGAAACATAAAAGTTTTATCGTTTCCTTTTGCGTAAACAATATCGGCTGAACCGTTTTTAAGGATTTCGAATACTTTACCTGTAGTAATATTGTTAATAATTATTTCGCAACCAATCAAATCGTTTATATACCATTGATTTTCTTTAATGGGAGCAATGTCGGATTTTTTTATAAATATTTCTTTATTCCTCAAATTTTCAGCCATATTTCTGTCTGTTAGATTTTTAAAGGAGATAAATACATACGGATATGCCGAAACTTTAAAAGAAATTATATCGTATTTTTCGTCTTGTATATAAACTTCTTTTAATTTTTTATAATAATTAATATTATCGGAATAAAATTCCGCTTTAATCTCTCCTTTTATTCCTTGAGGTTTTAAAATTTTACCTATACAAATTTTATTTTCCAAATTTACACCTTTTAGAGAAAATGGCTGCTTCAAGCAGCCATTTTTTATAATTCGTCACAGATTTCAACGTTATAAATTTTATTATCTTTAGACGCAGCTTTAACTATTGTACGAATAGCTTTGGATATTTTTCCCTGACGTCCTATTATTTTACCCATATCGCTTTCTGCTACGTTAACTTTATAATTTACTTTATCTCCGTCTGTTTCGGTAACAATTTTTACGGCTTGTTTGTCTTCAACCAATTCATTGATTAAAAAACGCAATAGTTCTTCCATTATTCAGCATCCTTCTTCTTTTTAGGTTTGTCTACTGTGCTCATAACTTTTTTAGGAGCTTCAATAATTCCTTGAGTAATGAGCATGGTTTTTACAGTAGGAGTAGGTTGCGCACCGCTCTTTATCCATTTTAATGCAAGTTCTTTGTCGATATTGATTTCTGCAGGATTAGTTAAAGGATTGTATGTGCCTACCTGCTCGATGAATTTACCGTCTCTGGGGCTTCTAGCATCTGCCACAATAATACGGTAATAAGGTGATTTTTTGTCACCTAATCTTGTTAATCTCATTTTTACCATTTTATAAGTACCTCCAAAAATTTTTAAAAATTATTCATAAACGGCATTTTTTTGCCGAATTTTTTACTGTTAAACTTTTTTAATAAATCTTTTGTTTGTTCATATTGCTTTAAGAGCTGATTAACTTCTTGAACGGATGTTCCGCTGCCCTTAGCTATTCTCAAACGCTGACTGCTTTTAATTATATCGGGATATAACCTTTCTTTTTTCGTCATCGAGAGAATAATGGCTTTCATATGGGTAATGCGCTTTTCGTCAATGGCATCTTCGTTGATTTTCATTTGATTGCCGCCCGGCAGCATTGAGAGCAATTGAGATATACCCCCCATTTTTTTGACGTTTTCAAACTGCATCAAAAAATCCTCTAAAGTAAAACTTTGCTCCCTGAATTTTCTTTCCAATTCGTTGGCCTGCTCTTCAGAAACGATTTCCTGCGCTTTTTCTATTAATGTAAGAACGTCTCCCATACCTAAAATTCTAGAGGCCATTCTGTCCGGATAGAAAGGTTCTAAACCTTCCCCGTCTATTTTTTCTCCCGTTCCGCAAAATTTTATTGGTTTTCCCGTAACCGCTTTTATTGAAAGAGCTGCACCTCCACGGGTATCTCCGTCCAATTTTGTAAGTATTACGCCTGTTATATCTAATTTATTATTAAAAGTTTCCGCAACGTTAACTGCGTCTTGTCCCGTCATGGCGTCGACAGTTAATAAAATATCCGAAGGATTAACTTGGTTTTTTATTTCAGAAAGTTCATTCATTAATTCTTCGTTTATATGCAGTCTGCCTGCCGTATCGATAATTAAAGTATCGTAATTATAGCTTTTTGCATATTCCACGGCTTGTTTTGCAGTTTTTACGGGATTTTGAGTTCCTTTTTCGAATACGGGAACACCGGCTTTTTTACCTACGACTTGAAGTTGATTAATTGCGGCAGGTCTGTAAATATCACAAGCGGCAAGCAAAGGAGTCTTCCCCTGCTTTTTTAACATCAATGCCAATTTACCGCACATAGTTGTTTTACCGGCACCTTGCAACCCGCAAAGCATAATAATTGTCGGAGATGATGAAGAAGGATTTAATTTTGAAACAGAACTTCCCATTAATG
>CASEPJ010000006.1 GCA_949289715.1 uncultured Clostridia bacterium | reverse complement strand
TTGTTTATGGGCATGATAAGTGCCTTTTTAGGCCTTGTGTTTGCCGATGTTACTACCGGTTTAAAAGGTTGGATTCCCGTATTTGTAATGATTATTTCGGCTTTATGTATTGCGCTTTGTGCCGTTATAATGAAGATTACGAAATGGAAGTGGATAAGTGATTATGCTTTGCCTATAAGTATGATTATAGGTATGGCTTCTGCCATTCCTTTGACCTCTTGGATAGTATAGGGAGGCTGATATGAAAAGAAGTTATTTGGATCAAGTTCATTATGACGGAAAAGTCTGGGGATTTATCGGCGCAGGGATAATGTTGATGTTTCCCGCCGCATTATGTATAATTTTTAATGTTTTACCCGACTGGAACGGACTTTTATGGGGATTTATAGGAGTTGCGCCTCTTTTTTGGACGGTAGGTATTATCGAAGTTTTTACATATGTTCCTATGTTGGGAGCAGGCGGTGCTTATTTGAGTTTTATAACGGGTAACATTAGCAATCTTAAATTGCCTTGTGCATTAAATACTTTGGAACAAACAGGCGTTAAACCAGATACCGAAGAGGGAGAAATAATTTCCACTATTTCCATTGCAGTTTCAAGTATTGTTACTACGATTATCATCGTTATAGGGGTAATTGCTATTATTCCGTTAACTCCAATTTTAGAAAACGAAACGCTAACCCCCGCATTCGATAGTATTTTGCCTGCGCTTTTCGGAGGTTTAGGTGTGGTTTATATTTCTAAAAATTGGAAAATTGCATTGGCACCCGTTATATTTATGTTAATAGTTTTCTCCACAGGGCTGGTCGGCAGCAGTTTGGTTAGCATAATGGTACCCGTGGGTGCAATAATCGCTATATTTGCAGCTAGAATTATGTATAAAAAAGGTTTTTTGAAAGCGGATTTCGAAAATCCTGCAGTAAAAGAAATGCAAGAAATTATGGACAACGATAATAATAATGTATTAAATTCGGAAGAAAACGATAAATAAGTAAGTTTTATTTAATAAATTTATTTATAGAACTTATTGACTAAATTTATGGTTGATGTAAAGAAAATTTTAAATTGATATTAAACAAAAATCATATTAAAATTTAAAATTTTGTAATTGTTTTTTATTTGACGTATAGTTTGAAGGCCGGAGATTATGGTTAAATAAATAATAAATTTATAAACCTTAAATTTAAAAGCCTTTAAAATCATCGTTTAAATCGTTTGATTTAAATAATTTAATTATGTTTCTTCGGTTAATATAAAAAGGGCAAAAAACATTATCAATATTTAAACAGTTTTAAAAGGAAGTATATTATGTGGTGGATATATTTATTATTAGCAGCGGCGGTATTTATTGTTGCGTTTATATCTGTAATATTGATTAGAACGGTATTATTTAAACCTTATAAAGAAGAAAAACCCGTTCCCAGGCAAATTAATTTCGACAAGGATTATGCCGTTAAAACTTTGGCGGAAATGATAAAATGCAAAACCGTTTCAAGCAGAGAGAAAGAAAAAGAAGATGAAAAGGAATTTGACAAATTTAAAAATCTTTTGGTAGAATTATTTCCTAATGTGCATAAAGTCTGCAGCAGAGAGTTTATAGGTGACCGTGCTATATTATATAGATGGAAAGGAGAAAACTCTGAAAATCCCATTGTACTTATGGCGCATTTTGACGTAGTTTCGGTTGTGGAAGAAAATTGGCAAAATCCGCCTTTTGAAGCTCTTATAAAGGACGGAGAGCTTTGGGGAAGAGGCACTCTTGACACGAAAGGCACCCTAAACGGCATTATGCAAGCTGCGGAGCATTTGATATTTGAAGGATTTGTTCCCAAAAACGACATATATTTTTCTTTTGCCGGAGACGAAGAAATTTCCGGTTACGGGGCACCTTCGGTTGTGGATGAATTGGAAAAAAGAGGCATTAAACCAAATCTTGTTATAGACGAGGGCGGTGCCGTTGTTGAAAATGTATTTCCGGGAGTAAAATCTCCGTGTGCGCTTGTGGGAATTGCCGAAAAAGGTCCATTGGACGTTAAGTATGAAATTGTTTCTCAAGGGGGACATGCCAGCGCACCTCCTCCTCATACGGCAGTGGGCAAACTTTCCGCTGCTTGTGTGAAAGTGGAAAATAAACCTTTTAAAATGGAAATTTCAAAGGCAGTTGAGCAAATGTTTGATATTTTGGGCAGACATTCGACTTTTGTTTATAGAATGATTTTTGCTAATTTATGGTGTTTTAAAGGTTTGCTCGATAAAATATGTAAAAAGAGAGGGGGCGAACTGAATGCGTTGATGAGAACTACAGTGGCTTTTACTCAAATGGAAGGCTCAAAAGGTTCCAATGTACTTCCTCCTTATGCTAAAATGGTATCCAATTTAAGGTTAAACGGTTCTCATACGGTGGAAAGTGCCGTTAATTATTTAAAAAAAGTTGTTGACGATCCCGATATAAATATAAGTGTTGTTTACGGAAATAATCCCTCTATTGTGTCGGATACTTCTTGCGAATCTTGGACAAAAGTAAAAAACGCCATAGCTTTAACTTGGCCCGAGGCTATTGTATCGCCTTATCTTATGGTTGCATGCAGCGATTCCAGACATTTTAACAGAATATCAAATAAAGTATATCGGTTTTCGGCAATGGCTTTAACGTCAAATGAACGTGCAATGATTCATGGCAATAACGAAAGGGTACCGTTAACTACAATTTATAAAACGGTAGAATTTTATATAAACATAATAAAAGAGTGCTAACTTAATATGTATTAATAAAATTACAATTGAATAACTTTTTATCAATGTAAATTAATAATATTTGTAATTTTTAAAAACTGTATCGTTCCGTTTAAAATATTTTTAATTTTATAATATATTTAGATAGACTGACAATAAATAAACCGAAAAAAATCGGTTTTAAAATGTAAAATTTTATAACGCTATTTAGCATTACAAAATATTATTTTAGTATTAAATTAAACATTAAACAAAGTTTTAATTAATTTATTACTTTTACAACATTTTATTTTATAAAACTTATATACCGATAGGAGATTATAAAATTTCTTATCGGTATTTAATTTAGTTAATTTGCCATTAAAAATTAATTTTTTTAGTCATAAATTTAAATTTTTTTCAATTATTAAAATAAATTTTAGATATATTTTTAATATTTAATTTAAAAAATTTTCAAATATATTTAAGTTAATATATTTTTAATTAGTTTTTAAAATATAAAATGTATAATGAGTCATTAAAATATAAACACTATAAATAAAAAACAGTTATAAATTATAATGAATGATATATGTGCAAAGAAAAAATTAAATGTCGATAAAAAAGAAAATAACATAAAAGCAGTACATCGTCTGGCGTTTGTTTATATTTTGGTTTCATTTTTAGGTTGGGTATGCGAAACTATAGGATGTTTGATTTTTGAAAAATCTTTTAATGACAGAGGCTTTTTGCTATTGCCTTTTTGTTTTATTTACGGCAGCGTAACATTATTGACTTATTTATTATTTGAAACGCCTTTAAATGGTAGAATTTATAATATTTCAAAAAAAATATTCCCTTTGAAATCAATTTCAATATTATTTTCTTTTATAATTTATTTTATATTGTCTTTTTTTACCGCATCGATTATAGAATACGGCATTTCTTATATTTTCGATAAAATATTCGGCGTACGGTTATGGTATTATGAAGGATATGCCGCCAATTTGAACGGATATGTATGTTTGCCTTTTTCTTTACTTTGGGGTTTTTTGTTAACTTTTGCAATGGCGTTTTTATGGGAATCGTTATTGAAAATAACCGAAAAAATTTCTTTAAAATCCGTTAAATTCATAAATACGATTGTTTTTTTTGCTGCAGCTTTAGATTTTGTTTTTAACTTAATTTATCTTTTTAAAACAGGTCAAAATTTTATAATAAATGAATTTTTTAAAATTATAGCTTCACTGCTATAAGTAATAAAAAAACATATTAAAAAAATTCAAGTAAAAGAACTTGAATTTTTTTATATTTAAGTGTATATTTGTTGTTTTAAATAACTGTTATTTTACGCTTTTTTTATGTCGACAATTAAGGACCCCAATTCTTTCACCATATTTTCGGTCTGTTTTGTGGGCAGAGCGGAAATAACAAAACTCGTTTGATTTTCTTTTGAAAAAAGAGAATTTTCGAAAGCAATAAATGGCTTGTAGGACCCTGCGGAAATAATTTCCAATTTAAAAGTTACTGTAAATGCTTTTATAAGAAAAAATATTCCTGCTACGAATGAAATCGCCGAAAAAAAATAAAAAATTCCGCTCCATAAAGTATTAACCCAGACAAAGGGCTTAAAAATGGCGAAAACAACAAACATCAATCCTAAAAGCATTAAAAATATTGCAGGAATTCTTTTGGAATTATTAAAAAATTTCCCGTAAGTATAATTTATTCCACTGAAAGATTCTATAGGCATTTCGGTAAAGTAAGTTGTTTTCCTTTCGGAATCAATAAAAAAAAGCAGTCTTTTGTTGGTTAAAGCAAAAATACCGTCCCCTGCGGGATTGGTTGTATGTACGCATTTATATATCTTTACAATATTTTCGCAATCGGAAAGTCTAACCGTTTTCGATAATTTATCCAATAAGTTTTCCTGCATTGTCGCCTCCGATTTCATTATAACATTAAAATCTTCGTTTTGTCAATATCAATAACGAGAACGTAAGCGTTAAACATAAAAAACGATTGCAAATAAATATTAAATATTATATAATATTTATAAATCGAGGATGGATTGCAGAAAGGAAATATTTTACTTTATTTTTTAGGCGATATAAAAAGGTGAAATTTAATATTTTTTATATTTTGCTATTATTTTTTCAATCCAAGTATGATTAGCTTCATCGGTAAATACATAATAACTCATTAAATCGTCTTGTTTTTTATCGAGTATTACCAATTTGTTTTTTACTTCTCCGCTATATATTGCGGTATGTAAAAGTATATAGTCTATATATCCTTCTTTATAAATTAACAAAGTTATTTCCATAAAGTTTTTCGATGATGTGGAATCGTAACGGGCATCCCTCTCATAGGGAATATTGATAATCCCCGTTTGCCCTTTTTCGTCGGTTTTAAAATAACTTTCCGTTTCCAAAACGAAAACGGTTGCGTCTTTTATGTAAGACGCATCGAAGGAATCTCTTAGAGTTATTTTTAAACTTGCCGTTTCGGGCGAAATTTTGTCCGCAAAAGAAATGGCCGAAAAGGCACAGAGAAACATCAACAAAACGATTATAAAAAGAGCAACGATTTTGCGACTAATAACTTTGAATTTCATTTTTTACCTCTGAAATTTATATGCCGTTATATTATATTTATAATTAATGTCAAATATGAAACACAAAAAAGGAGTTTATTATGGGAGTTTTTAAAAGGGAAGATTACAAACTGAAATTCGACTTTAACTATATGATGGACGAATTCATTGAAGGGGAAGGCATTTTAGAAAAAGAATTAAAAGCTGTTGACTTTAAAAGCGCTTTCGAAAAAGTAAAAAACGCACGGGGAAAGGGTATGCAATGTTGGAGTGAATTACCCTATGCAAAAACCTCCGATATAGACAATATAATAGATTATGCAAAAGATATTAGACGAAATTTTAAATATTTTGTGGTTTTAGGCATAGGCGGCTCTGCCTTGGGACCGATAGCGCTACAGCAGGCCATAAAACATTTACATTATAACGAGTTGAATCCCAAAAGAAGAAACGGACCGAAAATTTATATAGAAGATAATATCGACCCGGAGAGGATGTCCGCATTGTTGGATATGATTGTTCCCGAAGAAACTTTATTTAACGTAATAACCAAATCGGGCAATACTTCCGAAACAATGAGTCAGTTTTTGATAATATTCAAAATTCTCAGAGAAAAATTGGGTGATGGCGCTTGCAGAAATATAATTGCCACAACCGATGCCAATAAAGGAAATTTATTAAAAATTGCAAGGGAGGAAAATATAAAAACTTTGGTGATTCCCGACGGAGTAGGCGGCAGATTCAGCGAACTTTCCCCCGTAGGCCTTTTACCTGCCGCAGTAGCCGGCATTAACATAAAAATGCTGCTTTCCGGTGCTAGATATATAGATAAATTATGTTCTTCTTCGAATATATACAAAAATCCCGCTTTAATGGCAGCAGTGCAACAATATATAGCCATAGGTAAGGGAAAAAACGTTTCCGTTATGATGCCGTATGCCGATTCTTTGAAATATATAAGTGACTGGTATTGTCAGTTATGGGGCGAAAGTTTGGGTAAAGCCGTCGATTTGAACGGTAAAACCGTAAATGCGGGACAAACCCCAATAAAAGCTCTCGGAGTTACCGACCAACACAGTCAAATTCAATTATATACCGAGGGACCTTTCGATAAAGTTATCACATTTATAGCAGTCGAAAAATTCAGGACGGAAGTCAAAATCGAAAATATTACTTCCCTTAAGGATTTGGATTTTTTAAACTCATCCTTAAATAAATTAATCGATATAGAAAGAAGGGCAACAGAATATGCTTTGAAAAAGGCAAAAAGAATGAACAGAACCATAATTCTTCCCGAAGTGAACGAATTTACCGTTGGCGAACTGCTGATGTTTTTTATGCTCGAAACGGCTTATTGCGGTGCGTTATTGAATATAGACACATTCAATCAGCCGGGAGTAGAAGAAGGTAAAAATGCCACTTATGCACTCATGGGTAGGGTAGGATATGAAGAAAAAAGAAAGGAATTGGAAGTTAATCTTATTAAAAATCCCAAATATATTATTTGAAAATAAGAGTATTCAAATTACTATGTTAACACAGTAATCCTACTTTATCAAAAAAGGGAATTTATACATGGACAATGTCATTGAAATAAATAATTTGAAAAAATATTTCGGAGATGTCAAAGCGGTGGATGATATTTCTTTTACCGTAAAAAAAGGAGAGTTGTTTGCTTTTTTAGGCTTGAACGGAGCAGGAAAAAGCACAACGATAAATATAATTTGCGGAGTTTTAAAAAAGGATAGCGGCCATTGTTTTATAAATAACCAATCCATCGAAGAAATAAAAAACATATTGCCCGATTTAGGTATCGTATTTCAATCTTCCGTTTTGGATAAAAAGCTAACGGTGTACGATAATTTGTTTTTCAGGGCGATGCTTTACGGCCTAAAAAAAGACGAATTTCATAGAAATTTAAAATTTTTTTCCGATAGACTTAATCTAAAAGATATTATGTTAAAACCGTTTGAGAAATTAAGCGGCGGGCAAAAAAGGAAAATCGATATTGTAAGAGCATTAATACATAAACCGGACATATTGATTTTGGACGAGCCTACCACAGGGCTCGACCCTCAAACAAGGGTAGCAGTATGGAAACTCATCGACGAATTGAGGGCAAAAGAAGGTCTTTCGGTTTTACTGACTACTCATTATATGGAGGAAGCCGTCGAAGCGGATTATGTGGTTATTATGGACGGCGGTAAAATAGCTGCAAAAGGTACACCCGTAGATTTAAAAAACCGCTATGCAAAAGATTATGTTTATCTTTACGAATATGATAATTCTTTGTTGGATAGGTTAAAAAGAGCAAATATTCAATTCGAAAAAAATAAAAAATATTTAAAATTATCTTTTAACGATATTCAGTCCGCTAAATCGTTTGTTTTAGATAATTACCGTTCAATTAACGATATGGAAATAATAAAAGGCAGGATGGACGACGTTTTTTTGAATATTACTGGAAAGAATTTGAAGGAAAGTTTATGAAAACCGAATTTTTAAAATTAATATTTTTAACTCAAAGAAATATTAAATTATATTTTAAAAATAAATTTACTTTTTTTGTTTCGCTTATAACTCCTCTTATTTTATTGCTTTTGTTTATAACTTTTTTAAAGTCCACTTATGAAAATACCATTTTAAATATTATAGGTGATTTTAAACTTGACAATAAAATAATAAATGCGTTTACGGGCGGTTGGCTTTTTTCGTCTGTCTTGTCTACTTCTTGTATAACCGTTTCTTTTTGTTCGGGTATGATGATTTACGACAAAATTAATAAATCGGATATCGATTTTATGGTATCTCCCGTAAATAATATGACTATAAAAGTGGCCTATGTTATAGCAAATTTGCTTTCTACGCTCATTATTTGCGCCGTTTTATTGACTATCGGTTTAATCTATCTTTCAATAGTGGGTTTTTACCTTTCTTTTGCCGATTTGCTTTTAATTTTATTGAATATAATATTGACATCTCTGTTTGGAACGCTTATAGCGAATATTGTATGGTGTTTTGTTAATTCCGAAGGAGGAATGAGCGGCATATGTACTTTGATTTCCGCTATGTACGGGTTTATATGCGGGGCTTATATGCCTATTAACGTAATGGGAAATACAATGAAAAATGTAACGGCCTTTTTGCCGGGTACCTATTCTACGGTATTATTCAGAAAGTTTTTTTTGACCGGAGTTTTAGATGAAATGGCCAATTACCTTCCGCAGGAAATGACCGACATAATAGCTGAAAATTTTGACGTATCTTTTACCGCTTTAAATAACGAGCTATCGGTTGGTTTAATGTTTTTGATTATTTTTTCGTGTGTTGCGGTAGCTTTCGTTATTTTACTTCAAATTTCCATTTTAAATAAAAACAAACACATCGAAAAAAGTAAACCAGTTGAGTTGAATAAATAAATTTAACAATTTTATTATTTAATTACCGGCCGATTAGCCGGTATTTTTTTAATACTTATTTTTTTGTTTATTAAGTTAAATAATGGAATTTAAAAATATATTTTCTATAAAAATTTTTTATTTAATATACCGATATAAGTTTTTAGCTTTGATTTAAATAATATTTTTTAGTATAAAAATATTTTTTAATATTTAAAAATGATAAATTAATCTTGTAATAAAACAACCTATAACTGCGCCTATAAAACATATAAAGAGCGAAAGCGGTATAGTATAACCGAGTTTTTTTACCGAAGTCGAAGAGAAATATACGGACGATATGTAAAAAACCGTATCGGAACACCCCATAATTACCGATGCGCATATAGAAATATAACTGTCAGTACCGAAATTCGTATAAATTTCCTTTAATATTGCGATACTTCCGTTTCCCGAAAGAGGTAAAAACAAAACCAATTCGGTAACCTCGGGAGGTACTCCGAGTGCGTTAAATAAAGGAGAGGCTATTTTTGAAATCCATGCAATTATTGAACTCGCACGCATAAGTTCTACCAAAATAAACATTGCGAATAAATAGGGAAATGTTTTTACCACCATTTTTAATGCTTGTTTAGCTCCTTCGATAAAAGAGGAATACAGCGGAATTTTTTTAAAAAGAGCATAAATAAAAAGTAGCAGTAATACAAAAGGAAATAAATAGATATCAATCATTCGATATTGACTCCGTTTTATTAGTTAAAGTTTTTTTGCATTTTTTATCATTTATTGTATTTTGCATTGTTTTGTTTTTATGTTTTTCTTTCGCTTTTTCTCCGCTTTTTTTTAATTTAAATTTTTCTATCGTATTGACTAAAACAATTCCTATAAATGCGCTTATAAATGTTGCTATTAGTGTGGGAATTATTATTATTCCGGCATTATTGCTTCCTGCCGCAGTCATTAAACCCATTTCCGTGGTGGGCAGAATTCCTATTGAAGTGGAATTTATTACGATCAGCATTATCATGGCACGAGTGGCTTTACCGCTTCCGTCGTCTAATTCCTGCATGGCTTTAATGCCCATAGGCGTTGCAGCGCTTCCCAAACCTAACATATTTGCGGAAAGATTTGCCGTTATATACATTTCCGCTTTATCGGAAACTTTACCGAAAATTTTTCGGATAAGCGGCCTCATCAATCGTGCTAATTTTTCGGTTAGGCCTGTTTTTTCCACCATTTGCATTATACCTAACCAAACTGCCATAATCGCACATAATTCTAAAGATAAATTTACCGCTTTGCTTCCCCCCGAAACCAAAGCGGGCAGTGTCATTGACGGATTTGTGAAAAATAATAATATAATGCTCGACATAAAAAGAAGAGTAAAGATAATGTCCATTCGTTTTGCAACCTTTGTTTATTTTTTAAATAAAAAAACAATTTTCTAACCGATTTTTTAAACTTTAATTACTAGATTTTATGAAGTTTATATATTCTTTATGTAAAATATTTTACTTTTTTATATGAATGGTATATAATAAATGGAAATTAGTTTTGAATAAATTAATAATTTTTTATTCGAATTAAAATATTTTAAAAGGAGAAACGATATGGAGAAGAAAAAATTTTATTTAACCACACCCATTTATTATCCTAGCGGAAATTGGCATTTAGGTCACAGTTACACTACCGTAATAGCCGATTGTCTTGCGAGGTATAAACGAATGCAGAATTTCGAAGTATTTTTTCTCACAGGTACCGACGAGCACGGTCAAAAGATAGAGGAGAAGGCTAAAGCCGCAGATAAAACCCCACAAGAGTTTGTAGACGGATTAGTTGTTAAATTAAAAGATCTTTGGAAACTGATGAATATCAGTTACGATAAATTTATAAGAACTACCGATGAATATCATGTAAAAGCAGTACAAAAAATTTTTAAAACGTTATACGATAAAGGCGATATTTATAAATCGGAATACGAAGGGTGGTATTGCACTCCGTGTGAATCATTTTGGACTAAATCACAGTTAAAGGACGGTAAATGCCCCGATTGCGGCAGGGAAGTAAAATTAACAAAGGAAGAAAGCTATTTCTTCCGTTTAAGCAAATATCAGGACAGAATTTTAAAATTATATGAAGATAACCCCGAATTTTTGCAGCCTGTTTCAAGGGTGAATGAAATGAAAAACAATTTTTTGTTACCGGGATTACAGGATATAGCCGTTTCGAGAACTACGTTTAAATGGGGAGTACCCGTAACTTTTGACGATAAGCATATTGTATATGTATGGATAGATGCACTTTCAAACTATATAACGGCTTTAGGCTATGCGAGCGAAGACGATTCCGACTTTAAAAAATTTTGGCCTGCAGACGTACATTTGATGGCAAAAGAAATAGTTAGATTCCATTCCATAATTTGGCCGGCATTGCTTATGGCTTTGGATTTGCCATTGCCTAAAAAAATATACGGTCACGGTTGGCTTCTTTTTAATGGGGATAAAATGTCCAAATCAAAGGGAAACGTGGCAGATCCTTTCGTCCTCTGCAATCGGTATGGTGTGGATGCCATCAGGTATTATCTTTTAAAAGAAATACCTTTCGGGCAGGACGCCGTTTATTCCGACGAAAGTTTGTTAAAAGTTATCAACAGCGATTTATGCAACGATTTAGGTAATCTCGTAAGCAGAACAGTAGCTATGATAAACCAATATTTCAATGGAGAAATTCCCGATTTGACTAAATTGTTGCCTGAGGATGAAGGACTAGTCCAGAAAGTTAAAGAACTATACGCCAAAGTTTCCGTTTATATGGATGCGTTGCAAATTTCTCAGGCGCTTAACGAAATTATGAAAACCGTTCAGCGCGCAAATAAATATATAGACGAAACCGCACCTTGGGTTTTAGCTAAGGATTCGGCGAAAACAGATAGACTTAAAACGGTTTTATATAATTTGGCAGAAACGATTAGAGTTACCGCTTTGCTTTTAAAACCTTTTGTACCCTCAACACCCGATAAAATATATAAAATTTTAGGTTTAAAAAAGGCTCCGCAAACATTTGACGAAATTAAAAACAATCTTTTCACGGGTAGTATAAAAGGCGCAAAAGTCGACGCTTCCGCTCCTAAATTATTCCCGAGGTTGGATATAGGAAAAGAACTCAAAGAATTGTCCGCAAAAGAAGAAATAAACGAAAATTTAGAGAAAATTGATAAAATTGATAAAAATAACAAGGAAAATAAAAATATGAATACCGAAGAAAAAGAAATTACAGACGGGACGATTACCATAGACGACTTTTTTAAAACTCGTTTGGTTACTGCAAAAATTCTTACAGCCGAGAAAGTTGAAAAGGCAGACAAACTTCTTAAATTTACTCTTGATACGGGCGACGGTGTCAGAACGGTGGTATCGGGAATAGCAAAATATTATACTTGTGAGGAGTTAATCGGCAAAGTCGTTGTTTTGGTGAAAAATTTAAAACCTGTAAAACTGAGGGGGATTTTAAGCGAAGGTATGCTTTTATGTGCATCCGACGAAAACGACAGGGTAAGGCTTGTTACTCCCGACGGCGATGTTACCGTAGGGTGTGAGGTCAGATAATGTTAATCGATACCCATGCACACTATAACGATGAAAAACTCACTTCGCACACAGCCGAAATTTTAAAAGAGGCCGAAAAAAACGGAGTGGGTATGGTTATAAATGTAGGCTACGATATCGAAAGTTCCGTTTTAGCCGTAAAACAGGCACGGTTATACAAAAATATGTTTGCCGCAGTGGGAATTCATCCTCACGACGCAAATACTTATAATAGCGATAACGTAAAAATATTGACCGAGCTGTTAAAAAGCAACAAAGTAGTCGCTATAGGCGAAGCAGGTTTGGATTATTATTACGATAAAGACACAAAAAATTTACAAAAAGAAGTTTTTGTATCTCATATCGAACTTGCAAATAAATTTAATCTTCCTTTGATTGTTCACTCCAGGGAAGCCAATAAAGATACTTTCGACGTTTTGTCGGAACATAAATTGAATAAGGGCGGAATATTGCATTGCTATGCAGGCAGTGCGCAAATGGTAAAAGGTTATGCGGATTTGGGATTTTACTTTTCCTTTTCCGGAGTAATAACCTTTAAAAACTTTAACAATTTCGAGGCCATTAGAGCTGTGCCTAAAGACAGATTGCTTATTGAAACCGATTGCCCTTATATGACGCCCGTTCCGAGAAGGGGAGAAGTTAATTCATCAATAAATTTACCTCTGATTTTTGGTAAATTGGCAGAAATTCTGTCTTTAGACAAGCAAGAGTTGGAATATATTCTTGAAAAGAATTCGAAAAAAATTTACCGTATTACAGAGGATGAAAAATGAACACTTATGTATATCAAATCGGTCAGTCGCTTTATATTAATCTGACAAACAAATGTTGTAACAAATGTACTTTTTGTATAAGAAACGAACACGACGGAATAGCGAATTATGACTTATGGTTGGACAAAGAACCTACGGCTTTGGAAATAATAAATGAACTTCCAAGGGTGAGGGGATATAACGAAGCTGTTTTTTGCGGGTTCGGTGAACCGACTTATAAAATGAATGAAATAGTTACCGTGGGAAAATTCATAAAGGACTATAAAGTAAAAGTTAGAATTAATACCAACGGCTTAGGTCGGCTTATTAACCGCAGAGATATCGTTCCAGAATTGAAAGAAGGTGTGGATGTCGTCAGTATTTCGTTAAATGCTCCGGACAGAGTAAATTACAATAAAGTCAGTCGTTCAATATACGGAGAAAAAGCCTTCGACGAGCTTTGTGATTTTGCCGTTTCCTGTAAAAATGCAGGTCTTGAAGTTATTTTTACCGTTGTGGATGTAATCCCCGTAGAGCAGATGGAAGAGTCTAAAAAACTTGCCGAAAAGCTGGGGGTCGGTTTTAGAATAAGGACGGAAATAAAATAAACTTTAACAAGATACATCAATGAAAATAATTATCTGTAAAATTAAAGTCTTTAAATAATTGTTTACCCATCGTCTTTTATCGAATTAACGCTTAAAAATTTAAAGGTTTTACTATAAAAATATAAATAAATTTTTTTAAATAATAAATTTATTTAAACGGTTAAAAAAATATTTTGTTTATATTGAAAACCGATTGTTAATTTATAATTAATTAATAAAAATACCGCAATGAATTTGCGGTAATCTTTATTTCTTAATCTTTAGTAGAGTTATATTTCGTCTTTAGTTTCGACATAAAACTTTCTTTTGTACCTTTATAATATAAAAAATAACGTAAATTTTGTCAAGTACAAGGAGCCGCAAATTGGAAATAAAATCTATTTTGAAAAAAAACAATTTTAAATTCAATAAAAATTTCGGTCAAAACTTTTTGACCGACGTTACTCTGCTAAAAGATATAGCTGATGACGGCGGCGCCGACTCTAATAGCGAAATATTGGAGATAGGTCCCGGTGCGGGAACATTAACAGAGCAGTTATGCAAAAAGTCGAAAAAAGTATTGGCATACGAGATAGATGCTTCGCTAAAACCCGTTTTAAATAATTTGTATTACGATAATTTGGAAATAGTTTTTAAAGATATTATGAAGACCGAATTATCTGAAATTGAAAGCAAACTTTCTAAAGGATATAAAATTATTGCCAATATACCGTATTACATAACGACCCCTATAATCACAAAATTCCTTGCGTCAAACGCTTCTTCTATTACGGTAACGGTGCAAAAAGAAGTGGCAAAAAGACTTTGTGCCGCAGAAAAAGAAGCGGATTACGGTGCAATATCTGTGGCGATAGCCTTATACGGTAATGCTTTTATTACAAGAATTATTCCTGCCGAAAAATTTTATCCCGTACCAAAAGTAGATTCAGCAGTTGTCCGAATAGATTTAATAAAAAACAAATATGCGTGCGATTACGAAAAAGTTAGAAAAACTGTTAAAGCTGCCTTTTGTATGAGAAGAAAAACTTTGGTAAATAACCTTATTTCGGCTTTTGGATTATCTAAAAACCGAGCCGAAGAAATTTTGACCGATTGCGGAATCGACATTAAATCGAGGGGCGAAGAATTATCGGTAGAAAAATTTATTTTGCTTTCCGATAAAATTTTTTAATTAAAATAATCTTTAATTAATAAAAATCGGTTATTTATTTAAACCGCTTAGAATTTTTCTTTTAAAATAACGGGAGATGAAAAGCGGTTTTTTTGTTACATTGATAATTTTTTTATTATAAATAAAATTTATTTTTTTACTATTAATTAAATTTAGCACACCTTAAACTATTTTGTTATAAAAATATTTTGCTTGTGCATACTATGCGTATAAAGTTATTAAAAGGATATGAGTATGGTTTTTATTTATATTATAATCGGTTTGTTTGCCGGTATTTTAGGCGGTATGGGTATGGGCGGCGGAACGGCGCTTATTCCTATGTTGACTTTGTTAACGGGAATGGAACAAAAAGTTGCGCAGGGTATTAATTTGATTTCTTTTATTCCGTTGGCGGCAGTTTCGTTGATTATTCATTTTAAAAATAAATTGGTAGAGGCAAAAAAATCGTGGTTGGTGGTAATTCCCGCAGCGATATCATCTTTTGCGTTATCTCTTTTATGTGCTAAATTGGATTCGAACACATTAAAAATTTGTTTCGGTATTTTTTTGGCAGGATTAGGTGTATTTCTTTTAATTAACGAAATTATTAAACATTTAAACGAAAAAGAAAAAAAAGAAGCGGATGAATCCGCTTCCGATTAATTATTCGCCTCTGTATTTTTTTACGGTTCTTGCAAGTGCGTCTTTGGAATTTCCCCAAGGTTTATCGTTATTTCTGTAATCGAATTTATCGCAAAACCAATCTAATTCGCTTATAAGGCGGTTAAGATTTTCCCTTTCGATTAAAGTTAAATCTTTTGTGTACTCGTCTGAACTGTTTTTTGCAAATTTTACGTTTTTTAACAATCCGTTAAAATGTTCTAAACAAAATCCTTTGCAATTTTTTATAAGATTACGAAATTCCACATTTTCGTTATAGGTTTTTGCCGTAAGAGAATAGTACCTTTGCATACTTTCGTCGGTATATTTACAGATAATACAGGTGGACAATTCCTTATTGATTTTGTCTGCCGTTTTTGCAGAGGTTTTCGTGTTTTTATTGGAAGAAATAATGTCTTTTAAATGCATCATTCTTGTGTTTAATTGCAAAGCAAAACCGAGTTTGTTTTCCGAATTTTCCATTTGGTTTAAATGTCTTTTACAAAAACCGAGATTATTGGACTCCAATCTCGTTTCTTCGTCGGTAACGCCCTCTGTTAAAAACATTTTTATAAGACTTTTTTCTACTTCGTTTTTTAAAATACATAAAGGACATTCGCTGTCTTTTTTAAATGCCTCGATAAGTTGTATATTGGATATGCTGTAAATCATATTTTTTCCTTTTTATTAATATAATACGTTAAGTATATCATATAAGGGAGCGTTTTACAAGTGTTTTATAAGGTAAATCATGCCTTATTCGAAAGGGAAGACGATACATACAGTAATTGTTATAAAAGGGGCGGAGCAAAAAAAACAAACCGCAATAAACCTAATGAAAGTAAATTTAAAAAAAACATTGCCTTTTTTTTGCTTATTTTAGTTATGGCGGGAATTTTTGTTTTTTTAGTGATTAACATATTTAATTCGGGTAACGACAAATATACGTTTTATTTGTTGGAGACGGACAGTTACGGTAAACAATCCACCGCAGAACACGAGGCGGAAGATTTAAAAAATAGAAACGGTGGCGGATATGTTTATTATAACGAAAAATATCGTATAATCGCAGCCGTTTATTTAACGGAGAGCGATTGTAAAAAAGTGGCAAAAAACATAAAAAACGTATATTCCGAAGCTCAATGCTTTAAAATCAGCAAAAATGTATCGAAAGACAGAGAACTTTATAAAGAGATGTATTCTGTAATATCTTATTTATATAATCTTAACGTAGCCTACGATAAGACTGCAATTGATTCTGCAAATACTTTAAACGAATTGGAAGATATGTATAACAGACTGAGATCAATGATAAGCA
>CASEPJ010000005.1 GCA_949289715.1 uncultured Clostridia bacterium | reverse complement strand
TTTTTCTTTGTCTATTTTTGCGTTTAGAAGTTTATCTTGTACATAGTTAAAACCCAATCTGTTAATGGTGTCGGCAAAACGCTCGCCCGTCAAGCCCTCGTCTCTGAACAGTAAAATTGCTTTTTCTACAACATCAATTACTTCTTCCTGCGAATAGAATATTTTTTTCAAAGGCTGACCTTCCGCTACTTTTTTACCCCATCTTCCGCCTATAAAAATTTTATATCCGTAAACAGCATCGTCGTTTACATGGAAAGGACATTTCGATACGCATCTTCCGCAATTATTACATTTATCGGCATCTACAACAAGTTTTCCGTCAACAGTTATTGCGGCATGTATGGGGCAGGCTTTTTCTACCTGACAAATTTTACATCCTTTGCATTTATTAAAATGAAATTCCGGTATTTTTTGTCCTACAATACCTAAATCGTTTAAATTGGGTTTTACACAGTTATTAGGGCAACCTCCCACAGCTAATTTAAATTTATGGGGCAAAGTTACGTTATGATAACCAACATAAAAAATTTCGTGCAATTTTTCACTCAATGCAAAAGTATCGCATAATCCGTATTGACAAGTCGTACCCTTACAGGAAACAACGGGGCGTACTTTTGAACCCGTTCCTCCCGTTTCGAGTCCGTTTGCTTTCAGAAAATCAAATAAATCGTTTAACGAAGAATAGGGAACGCATTGAATTTCGAGAGTTAGTCTTGTCGTCATTGTAACTTCTCCCGAACCGAATTTTTCTGCGGCTTCGGCAACTATGCGCTGTTCCGAACTTTTAAGTTTGCCGTTACGAGTAATTATTCTTACGTTAAATCTGTCGGGATAGCGCTTATCTTGTAGGCAACCTAATCACTTTACTCTTTTTATTTCTTCCAAAGGAAGTGTACCTTCAAACTCAACTTTTACTTTATTGAAAGTAATGCCGCCCTCCAAAACTTTTGTGTTGGTATAACCATAAAATTTAAGTCTGTTCTGTAAAAAATATCCTCTCTTACCTCTTGCACAAACCAAAAGCAATTTATCGTTTTTGTTTAAACCTTCGATAAGACCGTTTACCTCACTTAAATTTACCCATTTCGCTCCGGGTATTCCCGGTTGAGGAAGAACGTCTATTACTTTATAGCCCTTTGCGGCTCCCTGCAAATATTCGAGGGGAGAAATTGTATCCAATTCCTTATTTATTTTATTTTCCAATATATAACAAGCCTGAACAAAAGGATGTATTGCCATTGAAAAAGGCGGAGCGTAAGCATAATCCAAAGTGTCGAAATCTTCTATTTTCATAGCTGCAGAAATACCTGTAACGGCAATATCTACCATTTTGTCTACGGCACCTGCTCCTATTACCTGAATACCCAATAGACGGTGAGTATCCCTATCCGCTATGATTTTAGTGGCAAAAAAGGAACTTCCCGGATAATAATGCGCTTTATCGTCGGTAATGCAAACAACGCTTATTGGATTATAACCTTTTAAACGTGCATCGGCTTCGGTTAATCCCGTGCGGCCGGCATTTAGTTCGGGAAGTAGTTTTACGACGCCTGTTCCCAAAGCACCTTTATATGAATAAGAGGAATTTTTAAATGCTTTTACGACGGCTCTTGCAGCAATATTTGCTGTAGAACCCATTGCAGACCACATGGACTGCCCGCTCTGAGCATTTTTGACCAATGCACAATCTCCGACTGCGTAAACGTCTTTCAAATTCGTTTCGCCTTTATCGTTTGTAATTATCGCCCCTTTCGACATTTCAATTTTACTGTCTTTCAAAAAATTAGTGGCAGGACGGATACCTATTGCCAAAACGGTAACGTCGGCTACTATATTTCCATTGTCGGTAACAATTCCCTCGGCTCTTTCCTTTCCCGAAACGGAAAGTATTTTTGTTCCTGTTAAAATTTTTATTCCCGCTTCTTTTAATTTTCTTTGAGCGTAATCAGCCATTTCAAAATCAAATGCGTTGGGCATAATTTGCTCGGCGGCATCCACAACCGTAACAAACAAGCCTTGCGCTTTTAAATTTTCCGCAACTTCGAGGCCAATAAATCCGGCTCCTGCAACTACTGCCGTTTTACATGAATTTTCTTTTATGTATTTTAAAAGGGCATCCGCATCGTTCGGAGTACGCATAGAAAAAACGCCTTTTAAATCTTTACCGGGCATATCGGGAATAAAAGGCTGCGCACCTGTGGCTATAATAAGCCTATCGTACGGCTCTTCAAAAGTTTTTCCGTCAATAACTGCGGTAACCGTTTTTTTTGCGGCATTTAATGAAATAACTTCGCAGTTTGTAACAACTTCCGCTCCCGTTAAATTGGAATATTTTTGTGGTGTATTAACAATAAGTTCATCCCTTGATTTTATTAATCCGCCCACATAATAGGGTAGTCCGCAACCTGCATAGGATATATAGTCCCCTTTTGTGAGTATTTTAACTTCATCTGCCCTGTTCTCTCTTTTTAATTTTGCCGCCGCTTTTGTACCTGCGGCAACACCGCCTATAATAAGATATTTCATAAGCCCTCCGCTTTATTTAGGTATATTTTTCAGAAATCAAACAATTTTTTCTTTGCATTAAATAATTGAAAATTTATTTAAAGTTCTTTAAATATTATAACTTAAAAAAAATAGTAAAGTCAAAAATTCTTGTAAAAATTAAATTAAGTATTAAAATAAAAGAAATTATGAATTATAAAACAATACAGCAAATCATAAAAATCTTGTTATTTTAGCAATACTTCCCTGTTGGTTCCGTAAAAAATATCCTCTCTGAATGAAAGTTCTTTAAGATAATCTTCAAATAAAGTAAAAGATGAGAATTCTTCTTCCATCTCATAGGAATGTCCCCAAATATATAAAATTTGAGGTGTTTCTGTTTTCAAATCTAAAAATTTTTTTATAAGTTCGCCCGCTTTCATATCGGCAAAATGCACGGTAGGATTAAATTCCAAAAGATTATTCTGCAAATTAAAATCATAATTGGATTTAACTGTTCTCGCATATTTTATACCGGTGCGTTTAATTACTTCAATTACATCAAGATTATATGTTCCGAAAGGATATGCCATTCCCACGGGAGAATATCCGAAAATCGCTGCCAGATTAATTATATCTTGATTTATTTCGTTAAATATGGTGGCTTTATCCAAATTTTCTAAATGCGGATGTGTCAAAGTATGCACGGCGATTTCATGCCCCTTATACAGTTTTTTTAGTCCGGACACGTTCATTCTATGTATTTCTTTTGAATTAAACATAAAATAATAAGCATACGATTGTATACCGGAATTTAAATTGAATGTGCATTTTAAATTATATTTGTTTAATAATTCGACAAGTCGTTCGTCTTGCGTATTCCCGTCGTCAAATGAAAAAGTTATAGCTTTATTTTTTCCGTTCCACATAGTTTCCCTCTTATCTAATGAAATATATTTTCCTGCCGTTTATTCAGCAGGAAAATATGAATAAATTTTTATTGATAAGACTTTTATTTTTAATAATAGTTTATAAAACAATACAAAAAATTACATTTAAATTATTAAAATCAAAACAATTTTTACATCAATTAAAGAATTATCCCTGCGGAACAATTATTTCCATATCGGAATCGGGGTAACTGCAACAAGGATGGATATAACCGAATTTTTTATCGGCCAGCCTTCTTTTATCATCTCCGCTTATTGTAAAGCTGCCGTTAATAAGTTTACTGTGGCAAAAACCGCAACCACCGGCTCTGCATTTAGAAGGCACGTTAAGTCCTGCACGTTCCATTGCCGTTAAAATTGTTTCTTGGGCATTGGCTTTTACTTCGTATTTTTTATCGGAAATATTTACGGTTAGATTATAAACGGAGGGTTTTACGTCTCTTACGCTTACGCAATTAGCCTCTTTCCTTACCTTATTTTTGGTAATTCCCATACCATTCAATTCATTTTCCACAAATTTATACATGGCTTCGGGGCCACACATCATCACCGTATAATTATCGGATGGAGCATATTTTTTTATAATTTCCGCAGTTATAAAACCTTTTTCAAAATTATCGTCCTTTTCATCGCTAAGCACACAAACGAAACGCAATTTATCACTTTTATAATTTTCCAATTCGTTTATTAAAATCAAATCGTTTTTGGTCTTTGCTCCGTAAATTATGGTAAGATCGAAATCTTCGCTTCCTTCGTTAATAGCCTTCGCCATACTGAAAAACGGAGTTATACCGCTCCCTCCCGCAATAGCTACAACATGCTCGAAATCTCTTATTTTATCATAATAAAAATCTCCGGAAGGATCGCCGATAGTAAATTCATCTCCTTCTTTTGCATTATCGAAAAGCCAACCGCTGAAAAAACCGACATTTTTTACCGTTAGGGAAATATTGTTTTCCAGCAGTGCTTCAAGAGGAGATGAGGCAATGGCATAAGGTCTTTTAACTAAAGAATCTCCTATTTTTGTTTGCAATGTAACATATTGCCCTGCTTTAAAAAACATAGGTTTGGATAATTTAAAATTGTAAGTTTTCGTGTCCTTTGTCTCCTCGACAACAGATAAAAGAACGGCTTTTTGATTTCCCGGATGAAGTATAGCAGCAGTTTCATTAACTTTATAGCTTTCGGGAAGTTGTAACGCAGGTGCGTTTGCAAGGTGTTTTCTTCGATTTTTAACTAAATTTTTAAAGCGCAAAAGATCCATAAAGGCAAAAATTTGTTTTTTAAAACGATATGCCATAATTTAGCCCTCCTTTCTAATATCGCCAACAGTTTGACGACCTGTTATATCGCCTGAAAAATAGGCACTTGAATAACCGGAAAGCCGCATTGAATAACCGCCTGCAAATCTTAGGCCTCTGGTCATATAATCTTCTTCCATCATCAGCAATCGGGGCATTAACCCGTCCCAATACTGAGATTCGTATCCGTATATAACTCCTTCGGGATGTCCGCAATATCTTGCATAAGTCATTGGAGTTGCCACAGAAATTTCCTCTATACTGTCGGCAATTTTACATTTTGTATCACGTTCGAAACGATCTATCATAATACGGGCTACTTTGTCTTTTGTTTTAAAATAGTCTTTTGCTTCCACATTGCCCCAATCGTCACTCATATAAAGCGTCGTAAAATACATCATACAAGTACCTTTTGGAGAACAATCTTCATATGCCCTATTTAAACATACTGTAGCCTGAACGCTGTTAGTATCTATTTTTTTCATCAATTCGTATTGTTTTACCGAGTCCATTGTGTCATAGAGAAAATAATTGTGATTTTCTATACCAAGTTCATCCGCCGTTTTATTAAGTCCTAAAAACATAGTAAATCCTCTGCCTGCAAATTTACGTGCATTCGTTGCGGAAAGTATTTTATCGGGAACGTTTTTAATCATTTTTCCGTAAACCAAGTGGGGCGAACAATTTGCTATAATATGCCTTACGGGAATTTCTCTGCCGTCTGCCAGCACTACTCCGCTCACACCGCCGTCTTTTTCATCGGTGTTAATAGAAACGGCTTCGGTATTAAACCAAATGTCTCCGCCCAATTCTTTGATTCGCTCAGCCAAAGCTAAAGATATTTCGTGCGATCTCATTTTAGGCATTGACGCTCCTTTGGTTATATAACGATATACCATTGAAGCATAGTGAACAAAACTTAAATCATCGCAATGAGCACCCAAATAACACCAATAAGCATTAAGTATATCTCTGGCTTTTTTGGGCATTTTTAAAGCTAATAAAACTTCATTGACGGAATAAGAACCGCAACGAACAAAATTGCCGTATTGGGAAACCATAATTTTAGAATCTGTTTTGCCGTTAACGGAACTGCTGTAAGCTTGCGCTGCATGAATTTCCTTTGCTAGTTCGAAAAATCTTTCCATAGAAATTCTGCTGTTAGGGACATAAAATTCCATTTTGTCTATAAATTCTTTTACCCCGAAAGGCATAGTTGCATCAATTTTTTCATTCTGCGAAATAACTCGATAAGCTTCGGGAATCTCCCACCAATCGATTTTATCTGTAACGCCTAGTTCATTAAAAAGATTACGAACATCACCGGAATTATCAGCTGTGCCGAAATCGTTTAATTCATGCAAAGACGCTTCGAATTCAAATCGGCCACGACGAAAACTTGTGGCAAACCCTCCAGGTAAATTATGCTTTTCCAGCAGAAGCACTTTTGCACCACCCTGTAATAAACGGATTGCCGCTACAAGTCCGCCGTTACCGGCGCCAATTACTACGGCATCATATTTCTTCATATTTTCCTCCTGTGATCATTATTAAAAATTATTTATTTAATTTTCTTTTTTATTATAGCATTACTGCTAAAATATGTAAATACCTAATTTTAATAATTTTTATTTTTAAGTTTACGATATTGAATTTATTCTTTACATTTTTATAATTTTATATTTAACAAAAATTTATATTTTTAACCGATAAAATATTTTAATTTTTAATATTAAATTTTGTTTTTTTATTAAAAACATTAAATTTATATAATTTTTTTAATATACTTAAATTCGTATTTATGTATTTTCTTAATTTTAAATAGTTAATCAAATAAAATTTTAATTTTATGACAAAAATATAAAAAAATGCAAGTCTTTTAAATAGACTCGCAATAATACTATTTTTAATAACTATAAAATCAATTATTAATTTAAAAAATTTTTATTTATCAGCGTTATTATTTACCGAATTCGAAATTACGGAAGATTCTTTTAAATCGTTATCGTTATTTGATTCATCTGAATTTTTATTTGTAGCATTGTTGGAATTTAAAGTTTTCTCGCAACTTGTTTCTACGTTCTGGTTTAAGAATATCTCTCTTAATATTAAAACAGCAAACGTTACTATCTTTGCAATATTGACTAAATTGTTGAAAACGGAATATACTTCATATGCGGCCGACGCATAATAATTAGGCCACAGTCCGCCTATATTGCTATAAACACTTAAAAGAGCAGAAATTCCCGTAAAAATCAATAAAACTATTAAAGTCGATTTTAAAGTTTTTTTAATTTCTTCATCTTCGTTTTTATACCAAATCACTCCGCCTATTACGGCAAAAGCAATCGAACTTAAATACGCACAAAGTAAAATAAAAACTTTTTTCCACATTTTTTTCATATTTTCCACCTCATAAATAAATTTTAAACGAATATATGTAAATTTATACACAATTCAATATTATTATACATTATTTTAATAAAAAAAGGAAACTATTAAAACTATTATTATAATAAAAAACAAAAAAATTTTATTTAAAAGATAAAATTACATAAATTTTGAATAAAAATGTAAAAATTTTTAATCTCAAATCAGTTTAATTTTTATACTAAATTCTTTCCAGATAATTTAATTACAAAAAATATCCAAAACCCAGTTGAATTTTAAAAGATAATATGGATGTTTTTTAAAATATTTTTAAAATTATTAATAAATTTAATTAAATAATTAGTAACAAAACAAGCAAAAATACAGAATAATATAGTATAACACAATAAAAAACACCCTTAATCTTGTCATTTTCGAAACAAAATAGGGGTATTTTTATTCTTGGCGGACTCGATGAGTCCCCAACTGAACACTCTCAATATTTCTGATTTCATCTCTACTGTACCTTTATTAATTCAACTATAAAATTACACCAAATCAACTCCAAATAACAAACGATTATTTGGAGAAAACTATGGTCGATATTGATTTCAAATCAGAGTTATTAAAAGGTATAACACTAAATAACAATAAAAAAAAGCTAATTTAATCCGTCAACACTCGTCATTTTCCTTTAAATACGCATTGATTTCAGTTATTCTTTTTCTTAGCTTCAACTGTTCAATTTCATAATCTTTGGAAAGTACGGCGAACCTTTCTTCGCCGATCTTACCGCATAAATCGTCCTCGTAAAGCCTTTTAATAATTCCGTCTATTTCCGTGAAACGCACTTCCGACTTTTTTAATTCAACTTTAATTGAAGTTTTCCGCCTACTTATACTGTTGAACATCTTGCGATTATATAACTCGGTAAAGTCGTTGTGCCGTTGACGAACACCTTCGCACACTCGCCGCAAATCGTTAAAGACAATCTTATATAACAAGTCATACGTTATGTGGTGCTAAGTGCAGTCATTGACTTACTCTCGCTTGTACTTCGAGCACGCAAAAGCGTCGCACTGAGTCTGGCGACAGTTATGATGCAGATACATGCGGTTGCCGCAATCTGCGCAATACACCAGTCCGTTGAAAATATTTATGCATGGTGCACCAATCTTCTTGGG
>CASEPJ010000004.1 GCA_949289715.1 uncultured Clostridia bacterium | reverse complement strand
CCGGTGCATTGGTCGTAACGATTACCAACGACCCAAATTCTCCCCTCTCGAAATTGGGCGATTATAATTTAAATCTTAATTGCGGCGAAGAAGTCAGTGTTCCCGCAACTAAAACTTTTACGGCCGAGGCAGTTTTGCTTGCATATTTGGCGGGGAAATTGACCGCTTCCGACGATATAATAAACGGATTGGACAAACTCCCAAAATGCGTTGGAGAAATTATTGAAAATCAAGACAAAATAGAAGTATTGGCAAAAAAATTTTTAAATACTAAAGAAGTCATTATTTTGGGCAGAGGTTATTCCGCCGCCTTAATGGATGAAATGGTGCTAAAAATGAAGGAGACCACCTATATAAATTCTTCCTGTTATTCGGTTCCCGATTTTTATCACGGTCCATTTGCGCTTGCCGAACAGTCAAAAACATTCATATTGATTAATAATTCGGGTAAAGGTCAAAAAGATGTGGAAGACGCTAAAAAAAGATTGCTTGATATAGAGATTAAACCTTTTGTCGTTTCCGATTTCGATAGCAGTGCGGATTTTTTAATTGCAAAGTTACCCGAATGTATGTCGGCTTTATTATATGTTGTATTCATGCAGTTATTAGTGCTTAAGTTATCTTCGTTGAAAGGTCTAAACCCCGATATGCCAAGGGGACTTAAAAAAATAACCGTTACGAAATAAGGTGAAATTATGAATTCTAAATGCGAAATATATATTCCGAAAAATGCCAAAAAAGGTAAAATTAAATATCTATGCATATCTGCACATGCAGATGATACCGAGATTATGGCTTACCACGGAATTAAAAAATCTTTAGAAAACGAGAATGTGGAGTTTAATACCGTAATAGTTACCGACGGTGCAGGTAGCAGTAGAACGGGTAAATATAAAAACGTTACAAATGAACAAATGGTAAAACTAAGAAATGCCGAACAAAAAGCGGTGGCTGACTATGCGCATTATGCCACGGTTTGGTTTTTAAATTATGAAAGCAAGCATAATAGAACGGCGGAACTTATTTCGGACCTTAAAGAAATTATAATCAATCTTAAACCCGAAGTAATTTATACACATAATATTTGCGACTCTCATAAAACCCATATAATGACCGTATCTGCCGTAGTAAAAGCATTGAAAGAAATTAAAAATATTTTTCTGCCCGAAAAATTTTACGGTATGGAAACATGGAGAGATTTAGATTGGCTTGCTGAGAAAAACAAACTGATTTTCGACGTTTCTTGCAATGACGGTACGGATGCAAAATTATTATCGATGTTTGAAAGTCAGACGGAAGGGGGAAAAAGATATGATCTTGCCGCAGTGGCGAGAAGGGAAGCTAACGCAACTTTTTCGGCTTCGCATCAAGTCGACAGTTATTCAAAAATCAATTACGGAATGGATTTAATGCCTTTGGTTAAAGATGAAATTCCGATGTCGCTTTATGCTGTCGGCTTGATAGACGGTTTTGTTAACGAAGTTATTTCGAATCTTAAACCTTTTGAAAATATTTAATTTTCAAAAGGTTATTTCTTTAATATTCATTATTTAATAATTATTTTTTACAAGGTAAAATTTTGTTGATTTAAAGTAAAAGTTTGTCAATATTGATTTTTATGCTTTTATTAGTTGACAATTTTACCTTTTTTATTAAAATTAAAGATGAAATTATTATGAAAGTATTGTCCACTGTGCTTATTACCGGTGCTTCGGGCGGTATCGGCAGAGCAATTGCAAAAAAATTTTTTAATGAAAACTATCGCTTGGTTTTACAATATAATAAAAATTATCAAGCGGCAGAAGATATGCTCTCTGAGTTTAACAGGGAGGATTTTCGTTGCATTGCCATAAAAGCCGATCTCACTTTAAAAGAAGATGTCGAGAATATGTACGATAAAATAAAATCCATTTTCGGCGGGGTAGACGTTTTAATAAATAATGCGGGCATATCGTTATATTCCGAATTTTTAAAGACAGACGATGACGATTGGGATAAAGTTATAAATACCAATTTAAAATCGGTTTATTATGTAACTAAAGCCTTTCTTCCTTATATGATTACAAATAGATACGGGAAAATAATTAACATCGGTTCTATTTGGGGGCAGACCGGTGCAGCTATGGAAACCGTATATTCTGCTTCTAAAGGCGGCATACATGCTTTGACAAAAGCTTTGGCAAAAGAACTTGCATTGTCGAATATCAATGTAAATTGTATTTCGCCCGGATTTATCGAAACGGAAATGAATTCTGTTTTTTCGTTTGAAGAAAAAAAGGAAATTATAAACAATATTCCTCTTAATCGTGCGGGAACTCCCGAGGACGTTGCGAATTTATGTTATTTTTTGGCTTCTGAAGAGGCATCTTATATAACCGGGCAAATTATCGCAGTGAACGGCGGAATGTTTATTTAAAAAATACGGAGGTATTTATGAGAGCAACCGACCACAGAAATATTGATTTGGTTCAATTAAACAGAGATATTATTAAGGGAAAAACAAAAAAAGTTTTATGGCAGCCGAGAATTAACTGTTGGTATGACGATAAGATTTTTCTTGGTGAAGATTTGCCGGGAGAGCTTAAAGGAATGTCAAGAAGTGAAATGTACAGAAGTTTAGGCGTTTCCGCAAGAACGTATGAATTCGGTGCCATAATTCAGTTAAAACCCGATGAGTCCGGTAAGGTTATCTATAAAGGTAAATGGCTCAACGATATGGAACATTACACCGAAATAGAAACCCCCGTAGGCACTATAACTCAAATAATGCGTAAAAACACATCCAATCCCGGAATGTATTATAAAAAATGGTTTGTAGAAACGCCAGAAGACATAAAAGTCGCAACTTATGTAAGAGATTCTCAAAATTTTGAATACAGAAAGGATTTATATGATGAAGTCGCAAAAGAATGGGGCGATTTGGGGTTGCCGTGTCTTTTTATGCCAAGATGTAATATTCAGCATTGCTTTGTTGAAATGCTCGGCGTTGAAAATACCACTTATGCATTAATGGATGAGCCCGAATTGATGGAAGATTATTTCCGTGCTATAGAAGAATCCAATTTAAGATATATAGATGCCTTTTTAGACAGTCCGTTAGAGTGGATTAATTATGGCGATAATATTCACGGCGGAGTTTTATCTCCCCGTTGGTACGAACAATATGTTTTACCCGAATACATAAAAAGAGGGGAAAAATTGCACAAAAAGAATATATTTATACATTCACATTGGGACGGAGACGTTAAACCGCTTTTAAAATATGCTAAAACTTCCGCTTTGGACGGT
>CASEPJ010000003.1 GCA_949289715.1 uncultured Clostridia bacterium | reverse complement strand
TGACCGGCTTGTTTTTTATTTTTAAGAATCAAATGCTTTATGCGTTCGGAGCAAGCAGCGATTCTTTTTCCTACGCAAACGAATATATGACCGTTTACATGACCGGAAGTATTTTTGCATTGCTTTCTTTAGGATTAAACAATTTTATAACCGCACAAGGATTTTCGAAGACTGCAATGATGACGGTTATTATAGGGGCACTGGCAAATACCGCACTTGATCCTTTATTTATATTCGTTTTCAATTTAGGTGCCAAGGGTGCAGCTATTGCTACGGTAATTGCTCAATGTTTGTCGTGTTTATGGAGTGTGTTATTCCTTGTTTTGTCAAAAAAAGCGACAGTTAATTTGAGGTTTCAAAAAATTTCTTTTAAAATTTTAAAAAAGGTTATGAAATTGGGTTTATCTCCTTTTATAATTATAGCTTCGGACAGTATAATTATAATCGTATTGAATGCAATATTGCAAAAGACCGGCGGAGCATTAGGAGATATTTATGTTGCCGCAGCAACAATTGTAGTAAGTTATATGATGTTAATCACAATGCCTTTAGGGGGGTTAACCATGGCTTGTCAGCCGGTTATAAGTTACAATTACGGAGCGAGAAATACTAAACGCATTAAATCCGCTTTATTATATGCTTTGATAATGTGTTTGATTTTTACAACTTTTATGACGTTGATATCTCAATTTTTGCCCACATATTTTGTAAAGATTTTTACCGAAAGCGTTGAAGTTTCTCAAGTGGCAATAAAGGGCATGAGAATTTACACGGCGGGCGTTATAGTTTTATCCGTTCAGTATATAGCGGTTGATCAGCTGGTAGCGTTGGGCAGTACAAAAATTGCAATCACCCTTTCTTTACTTAGAAAGTCGGGAATAATTATTTTAACCGTTCTACTTCCGTTTGCAATAAACGGATTTGCTGCATTTTTTGCAGAACCTATAATCGATGTTTTAAGTGGTATAATTTCAGGAATTATTTTCTTAAAAGTATTACCGATAATAACCAAAAACAGAGAAAATTCGCAAAAATCAATAGAAATAGAATAATTTATTGCTTAATTGTCTTTTTGATTAATGTTTACGAATAAATATAAAGCGTAAATTTTATTGCCGATTAAATTATAGATTGATTAAAGTTTTAAACTTAAATAATAATTAAAATATAAAATCAGCATAGATGTAAAAAGTTATTAAGAAATTAATTTGCAATTAGACATTTTACAAAATTTTGCTGCTTTAAATATAAAAATTTTACTGATTTTTTTAATTTTATTTTTCGATTGATTTGCGTATTACATCTTTTGTCGAAAAACAGTTAAAAGAATAGACAAAATTGCCCGAATATGTTAAAATTATTTGATATGGATAGAAATAAAGCCATTGAAATTTTAGAGATATTGGAAAAAAAATTTCCTCAGGCACATTGTGAATTAAATTATAAAACACCCTTTGAATTGCTGGTTGCAACGGTTCTTTCCGCACAATGTACGGATGTTCGGGTTAACAAAGTAGCCTCAGAACTTTTCAAAATTGCAAATACTCCTATGCAGTTTGAACAAATGCCCATAGAAGATTTGCAAAAATATATATTTTCTTGCGGATTTTATAAAAATAAATCGCAAGCGATTAAGGCGCTTTCTCACGATATTTTGGTTAGATTTGACGGAAAAGTACCCGATAATTTAAAAGACTTGCAGACATTAAAAGGGGTGGGCAGAAAAACGGCAAACGTAGTTTATGCAGAGGCTTTTAAAGGAGCAGCCATAGCTGTGGATACTCATGTATTCAGGGTTTCCAACAGATTAGGGTTAGCAGATGCGAAAACTCCCGAAGCTACCGAAGATGCATTAAAAGCAATTTTGCCTGAAGATAAATGGTCAAGAGCGCATCATCTTTTGATTTTTTTAGGAAGATATCAATGCAAATCCCAAAAACCCGATTGTATAAACTGCGAACTTAAAGATTATTGCAGATATTATAAAACTAACTTATAATTAAGGAGTTGTTATGAATAAATTATTAAAAATAAGGGAACTTTCCCCTTGCGTCAAAGAGTATGTTATAGACGCTCCCGAAGTGGCCGAAAATGCCCGTCCCGGGCAATTTGTTATTTTAATAGTGGATGAGGACGGAGAGAGAGTTCCGTTTACCATTTGTGATTTCGACAAAGAAAAAGGTACCATTACTATTTTAGTGCAGACGATAGGTGCCACTACTATGAAACTTGCGGCAAAAAAAGAAGGGGAATACATACACGATTTTGTTGGGCCTTTGGGACTTCCCACAGACCTTAGCGAATACAATAAAATTCTGCTTGTGGGAGGGGGCGTAGGCTCGGCGGTTATATATCCGCAATCTAAAGAATTGGCAAAAATATGCAAGGCGGATATTATCGTGGGAGCCAGAAATAAAGAACTTTTGCTCTATACAGAAGAATTTGCAAAACAAGCGGAAAATTTATATGTTATGACCGATGACGGTTCTGCGGGAGAAAAGGGTTTTGTAACCACAAAACTTAAACAATTAATTGATTCGGGTAAAAAATACGATGCTGTTTTTGCGGTCGGACCTTTAATGATGATGAAAGCCGTTTGTGATTTGACAAAGGAATATAATATAAAAACAATAGTGAGCATGAATTCCGTTATGGTGGACGGAACGGGAATGTGCGGCTGCTGCAGACTGACGGTTTTCGGTGAAACAAAATATGCTTGCGTAAACGGTCCGGAATTTGACGGACACGGCGTAGATTTTCAGGAGGCCATAAATCGTTCGAAGTATTATACCGAAATAGAAAAAGACCATATTTGCAGACTTACCGGAGGTAAAAGATAATGGAAAAAAGTCCCAGAAACATAATGCCGCTTCTCGATGCGGATAAAAGATGCAATACATTTGAAGAGGTTGCAATCGGTTTTTCTAAAGAAACGGCAGTAAATGAAGCATCGAGGTGTTTAAACTGTAAAAATGCACCTTGTAAAAACGGTTGCCCCGTGGGAGTAAATATACCGGAATTTATTCAACAGATTAAATGTGGAAATACAGACGGTGCTCTTAAAATAATTAAAGGGACCAACTCTTTGCCGGCAATATGCGGCAGAGTTTGTCCTCAAGAATCACAATGTGAAAAGTATTGTATAAGAAACAGAATAGATCAAGCTGTAGCAATAGGCTCCTTGGAGCGTTTTGCTGCCGATAACGGTAAAGAGGATTCAATAAATAAAATTGAAAAGAACGGTAAAAAAGTGGCTGTTGTAGGTTCGGGACCTGCCGGTTTGACTTGTGCAGGAGACCTTGCCAAAATGGGGTTTGAAGTTACCGTATTTGAAGCTTTCCATAAAGCGGGCGGCGTTTTGGTTTACGGAATTCCTGAATTTCGTCTTCCTAAAAAAATCGTTCAGAAAGAAATCGATAATTTAAAAGCTTTGGGCGTTAATATAAAACTAAATACCGTAATAGGAAAAACCGTTACCATAGATAAATTGAAAAAAGAATTCGATGCGATTTTTATAGGTACGGGTGCCGGATTGCCTATGTTTATGAATATACCTGGAGAAAATTTAAACGGTGTATATTCGGCAAATGAATTTTTAACCAGAATTAATTTAATGAAGGCATATTTAAAAGACAGTGATACTCCCGTTAAAGTCGGTAAAAAAGTAGCGGTATTTGGGGCCGGCAACGTTGCTATGGATGCTGCAAGGACTGCTAAAAGAATGGGAGCCGAAGAAGTACACATTATTTACAGAAGAAGCAGAGAAGAAATGCCTGCAAGAAAGGAAGAAATAGAGCATGCCGTAGAAGAAGGGATAATTTTGGATTTTCTAACTAATCCTGTGGAAATTCTCGGAGAAAACGGTGCTGTCTGCGGTTTGAAATGCGTAAGAATGGAATTAGGCGAACCCGATCAATCGGGAAGACGTCGTCCTGTAGTTATTAAGGGGAGCGAATACGAAACCGATTTCGATATGGTTATAGTTTCTATAGGAACGTCTCCCAATCCTCTATTGAAAAATTCTTACCCGCAATTGGATACTTACGGTAAAGGTATGTTAAAAGCGGACGAAAAAATGGCAACCAGCGTTGAATATATTTATGCCGGAGGAGATGCCGTTACCGGCGCCGCTACCGTTATACTTGCTATGGGCAGCGGAAAAACAGCGGCTCGCTCGATTGCGGAAAAACTTAATGTAAAAGTTGAGTAATTTTTATTTGAAGGCTATTATTTGCCGAATAATGTAAATTATAAATAAATCCGATTGTTGCCGCTTGTATGTCATTATTAAAAAACATTGCATAAATGCGGCAGTGAAAATTCGGTTTTAAAAAAATATATAAAAATTTATATCGAATAAATCCTTAAAAATTTATTTATTAGTTTTTATTCGGAATTTATTTGGTTTTACGGAGTATTTATGTTTACCGACGTTGAAAAAATATATTTAAAAGCAGGCAACGGGGGAAACGGAGTGGTTTCTTTCCATACCGAAAAATATGTGCCCAACGGCGGACCCGACGGAGGGGACGGAGGAGATGGCGGCAGTATTGTTTTTGTTGCAGACAGCAATATGCACACTCTTTCGGATTATCATTTTCAAAAACATTTCAGAGCGGAAAACGGTGAAAACGGCGGAGCAAAAAGGTGCAGTGGTAAATGCGGAAAGGATATTGTATTGAAAGTTCCCGTTGGAACGGTAATAAAAGACGCCGAAACGGGCAAAATTATGGCCGACTTATTTTATGCGGACTCTAAAATAGTTTTGTTAAAAGGCGGTAAAGGCGGTTTAGGCAATATTCATTTTGCAACTCCCACGAGAAGAGCCCCCGGATTTTCTAAATTGGGTGAAGTTACAAAAGAAAGAGCAGTTATTCTCGAACTAAAAACCATAGCGGATTGCTGTCTGGTGGGATTCCCCAATGTGGGTAAATCCACTTTGCTTTCAGTGGTATCGTCGGCAAAACCTAAAATAGCAAATTATCATTTTACTACGCTCAGTCCCAATCTCGGGGTGGTAAAAATCAATGATGATTCTTTTACCGTAGCGGATATACCTGGTTTAATAGAGGGAGCCTCTTCGGGGATAGGTTTAGGTCATGATTTTTTAAGACATATTGAAAGAACAAGGCTTATTCTTCATGTTGTAGATATGGGTGCATCGGAAGGACGCAATCCTTTAAATGATTATAAGGCGGTAAGAAATGAATTAAAGAATTATTCTGCTGCGTTATATAAATTGCCGGAAATTATACTTGCTAATAAAATGGATCTTCCTCAAGCGGAAGAAAATTTAAAAGAATTTAAAGCGGCACTTAAAAAAAGGATAAAGATTTTACCGGTTTCGGGAGCTACTACAAAGGGAATTAAGGAAGCCGTAAGATATATAGCCGATAAGATTAAAACTTTGCCGACACCTCAGCCTTTAAGCTATGAACCTTTTTATTACGATGAGGAAGACAAAAATTATTTTGATATTAAAGTTTGCGACGGAGTTTACGAAATATACGGAGGATTGGTTGAAGAACTTGCAAGATATGTTGTACTCTCCGATACGGAAAGTTTCAGATATTTTCA
>CASEPJ010000002.1 GCA_949289715.1 uncultured Clostridia bacterium | reverse complement strand
TAACGTTGTGGTAAGATACAAATACGATGCATGGGGAAATCACAAAGTACAAAACGCAAACGACAGCGTGAATATATAGGCAACAATTAAAAAATGATTTATATTATGTTAATTTTTTTTTAAAACCGCATTTGCGAGTAATTTATTTAAGGTAAAAATTGCGAATGATTTAGAGGTTTTTAAATTAATATAATAAGTTTATGTTACGTAAAATTAAGCTGAAATATTATTAAAACATTCGGTTAAATTTTTAAGTATCAACTTTAGTCGATATTTTTATTACAATTAATTAATAATTCAATTTAATAGCGGGCTAAACCGCTTTTTTTAATTTACAAAAAATATAAACTAATTAACATATAAAATTTTAAAAGCCCTTGAAAAGATTGATTATAAATGTTATAATAAATTTAATTAAACACAAATTCAATGACTTAAGGAGAATTTATGGAAAAACAATTAAGAATGGTTAAATGTTTAGCTTGCGGTGAAATATTTCCCGAAGGGGCGGAAATTTGTCCCGTTTGCGGCGTCGATTCATCGAATTTTATAATTTTAGAAGATGAAAAGGCCATTGTTAGCGAAGATACTGCAGAAATATATTTAATAATAGGCGGAGGTATAGCTTCCGTTTCCGCTGCGCTTGCCATAAGGGAACGAAATAAGACGGCGTCGGTTGTAATATTGACAAAAGAAAAGACTTACCCGATAATGAGACCGATGTTGACAAAAAAATTAATGTCCGACTTTAAGATTTCGGAGTTATATGTTAAATCGGGAAAATTTTACGAAGACAATAATATTTTAATATTGACCGATAGAGAAATTGATAAAATATTACCCGAAAAAAGAAATGTGGTTTTGCAAGACGGTAGTGTTTTTATGTATGATAAATTGATATATGCTGCAGGAGCATCGCCGTTTGTTCCTTCCTTTAAAGGAGCGGATAAAAAAGGAGTTGCGGTTATTAGGGATTACGATGATTTTGCAAACATCAAACAATATTCAGAAAAATTGAAAAACGCAGTTATTATAGGCGGCGGCGTTTTGGGACTTGAGGCGGCATCCGCTATAAGAAAAGCGGGTAAAAAAGTAACGGTGATAGAGTCTTCAGAAAGAGTTATGTCAAAACAGTTAGATGAAGAAACTTCCATTTTTATTCAAAATAAAGCGGAAAAATTCGGTGTCAATATCGTTTTTAATGCAAAAATTGAAGAAATTACAGGTAACGAATATGCGGACGGCGTTATGCTTGAAGGCGGTGAAAAAATAAAAGCGGAATTGGTTATTTTGTCTTGCGGGGTAAGAGCCAACATAAAATTAGCGGCAAATGCGGGTATATTAACCGACAGAGCGGTAATTGTAGATAAATATATGGAAACAAACATAAAAGGTATATTTGCTTGCGGAGACTGTGCTGAATTCAACAAAACAAACTATGCTTTATGGTCGCAGGCTATTTCTATGGGTAAAATTGCAGGAATTAATGCAAGCGGAGGATTTGCCGCATATGAGGAACAAAACTTTCCTCTTGCTTTCAACGGTTTTGATACTTCCCTTTATGTACTTGGAAATATAAAAGGCAAGGAAATAAAAACCGTTAATGAAAAAGGTTTTGAAAAAAAATATTACGATAAGGAAAAATTGGTAGGTTTCATTCTCGCCGGCGATATAAAAAAATCGGCTGAATATACTAACGAATTATCACGTTAAATAACGTTAAATACATTAATTAAAAATTAAGTTTTAAAGAAAATTATGAATAAAAAAATAAATCACGTTTCTTGTTATATAAAAGATTATCCCCGTCCTCAATTCGTAAGAAAAAGCTGGCAATCATTAAACGGAAGTTGGGAATTTGCATTTGATTATAAAAAAGAGGGGATTAAAAAAAGATGGTTTGAGAACTTTCCCGAAGGTTTAAAAATAGAGGTGCCGTTTGCTTATAATACGCAAATGTCTGGAATAAACAGCGAAAAAAGATGTGACCGAGTATGGTATAAGCGTAAAATAAATATTTGCGATATACACGGTTTAGACGTTCTTCTCTATTTCGAGGGTAGCGATTACACAACTAAACTTTATGTAAACGGCAAATATGCGGGTAACAGATGCGGAGGATATGTAAGGCACGTTTTCGATATTACCGATTTTTTAATAGAAGGGGAAAACGAAATTGTAGTTGCCGTAAGTGACGACTGCAGCCTTGAAAAGCCGAGGGGAAAACAGCGCTGGAAAAACAAAAACTTTTTATGTTTTTATCATGAAACTACGGGAATTTATAAGTCTGTTTGGTTAGAATTCGCCTCTAAAAAAAGAATAAATGAAGTTAAAATTACTCCAAATGCAAAAGAAAAAAAAGTAAATTTCGAATTTTACGTAAATTGCAAAAATTATGAAATAGAAACGGAAATATTTTATTCAGGCAAAAGTCTGTTAAAAGAAAAAAGCAGTAATTTTTTATGTGTTTCTTTAAAAGATGAAGCTCATTTTTGGAATATACTGTCCCCCAAACTTTACGACGTGGTTTTTCGTTTGATTGTTGACGGCAAGATTTGCGATACCGTATATTCTTATTTCGGATTGAGAGATATAAATATTCGCAATGCGCAAATTTTTTTAAACGGTAAAAAGATTTATCAAAAATTGATTTTGGATCAAGGGTACTATAAAGAAAGTTTGTTAACTCCCCCAAACGAATTTGCATTATATAACGATATAAATTTATGTATAAAAGCGGGGTTTAACGGGGCAAGAAAACATCAAAAGGTGGAAGACGAAAGATATTTGTATTATGCCGATATATTAGGTTTTCTTGTATGGGCAGAAATGCCTGCTTTTTATAGGCAGACGGAAAAATCAAAAAGAAGATTCGAAAAAGAGTGGCTTTTATGTGTAAAACAGCAGTATAATCATCCCTGTGTAATAACGTGGGTACCGTTTAACGAAAGTTGGGGTTACGGACAGAATCTCGATGTTTGTTTAGATACAGAACCGTATGAATTCGGGGTTAAAATATATAATCTTACAAAACAGTTTGATAAAACCAGACCCGTTATTACAAACGACGGATGGCTGCATACCGTGTCCGATATTTTAACAATACACGATTACGGGCAGGATGCAGATAAATTAAAAAGTTTTTATAAAGATATTTCCGATGTTTCCGTTAAAAACAATATTACGACAGGATTAGCTCCTTTTGTAAAGGGATATTCATATAAAAATCAACCTATAATGTTTACCGAATTCGGAGGTACGGCATTTGTTAAAGACGCCAAAGGAAAAAGTTGGGGTTACGGCAGCGGAGTGAAAAACGAAGAAGAATTTTTGACGAGGCTTAAGTCGCTTGTGGATTTGTGGAACGAGTTGCCTTTTTGCAGCGGTTATTGTTATACTCAGCTGTCGGATGTGGAACAGGAAGTCAACGGGCTTTTTTCTTTTGATTCTTCAAGAAAACCAAAAGTAAAATTATCTGAAATCAAAAAAATACTTTCGAAAAAAAACAAATAAAATATTAATCGTTACTTATTTATGAAGATGAATTGTCAAGTTAAGTGCAACAGTTAGAGAGATTTAGTT
>CASEPJ010000001.1 GCA_949289715.1 uncultured Clostridia bacterium | reverse complement strand
CGCTTCTACCCGGATTGACCGATAAATGTTTAAGTGTTTCACTTACGGCAAGTATTATTGGAGCAGGCTTAAAAAAAGTCGTTGCCGCATTATCCAAATATATCATATTTTTTTCTCCTGACATAATATATAAGTGAAAGAAGAAAAAGTAAATTTAACTTTTATCTTCTGTTTCACTATATTAATATATGAAAATAAAATCCGGCTGGTTTTTATTAATTATAATAGGAGTATAAATTATGTATTATATAGCGGTATTTAGGGTTAGGGGACAAACACTGCGTCTAATGCGAGAACTGGAAAATTTGCATATTCCGGCGAGTATAATAAACACGCCGAGAGGGCTTAATATAGGCTGCGGTTTATCGATACGTTTCGACGGTGCGTATTTGCAAAAAATAGTAAAAATAATAAACAGCAATTCATATTATTCTTTTTATGGAATATTTTTTGTTAAAGTCAACAACAAAGGCGGATTAATAAGAATAATATAAATAACGGTTATTAAATAATTTTTTTTAAAATTATTCGGATATATTAAATAAATAAAAATTAGAATTTAAAAATATAAAAAATTTTATCATTTAAAAATAATCATAACGGAGAGAAAAAATTATCTCTCCCTTTTTATTTATTATAAAAAAACATATTAAATAAAATAAATAAAAAAATTTATTATTAGTAATTTTTATAAAACTTTTTTTGAATTTAATTTTATAGGCATAAAAAATTTTATTGTATTTAAAAAATAAAATTTATAAAAATCAAAAAAATATTGACAAACTGATATTAATATGATATCATTATAATATCATAAAGGAGGATTTATTATGACGGAAAAAAATTTAACAAATAAAAAGCACGGGATGCTTATGTTGTTTGTAATCATTATTTTAATGATTGCATCTGTAGCGGGTATGATTTTTGGGAGTATGCATTTTGATAAATTCGGCGGAATTTTATTTATCGGCTGTATTATTGTATTTATATTCAGCATTATTTTAATGCCCGGTTTAAAAATTTTAAAACCGCAAGAAGCGCTTGTTCTTACTTTATTCGGTAAATATGTGGGAACGTTAAAAGGAGAAGGTTTTTATTTTGTCAATCCTTTTTGCACAAGCGTTAACCCGGCGGCAAAAACCAAACTTAACCAAAGCGGTGATGTTGCCCACGATCATATATCTTTTTCTAAAAGTTTATCGGAATTATCTTTTGATTTTAGCAACAACAAAATTTCATTAAAAATTATGACTTTAAATAACAATCGTCAAAAAATAAACGATTGTTTAGGTAATCCCGTTGAAATAGGAATTGCTGTAATGTGGAGGGTTGTCGATACTGCTAAAGCTGTTTTTAACGTAGACAATTATAAAGAGTATTTGTCCCTGCAGTGCGACAGCGCTTTGAGAAACATTGTAAGAATTTATCCCTATGATGTAGCTCCCAACGTTGATACAACGGGGGACGGCATTGCAGACGAAGGTAGCTTAAGAGGTTCAAGCGAAATAGTTGCTTCAAGAATCAGAGATGAAATTCAAAGCCGTGTCAGCGAGGCCGGTATTGAGATTATAGAAGCCAGAATAACTTATCTTGCTTATGCGCCGGAAATTGCTGCAGTTATGTTGCAAAGACAACAGGCATCCGCAATTATAGACGCAAGAAAAATGATTGTCGACGGTGCTGTTGGAATGGTAGAAATGGCATTGGAGCGTTTAAATGAAAATAATGTTGTAACCTTAGATGACGAACGTAAAGCAGTAATGGTATCGAACTTATTGGTTGTACTTTGCGGCAATCACGATGCTCAGCCGGTAGTTAATTCAGGAAGTTTGTATTAAAATGAACGACAGTAAAAAGCAGCTTCTTTTAAGGCTGTCTAATAAACTTTATAATGAAGTTGCAGAATGGGCAGAAGCGGATTTTCGTTCTATTAACGGTCAAATAGAATATTTATTGTCGTTATGCGTAAAGCAAAGAAAGAAAAATAGTTTTCAGATGGAGCATATCGAGCAATCTAAAAAAGAGGAAACTTAAAGGTAAATAATAAAAAATTTTAATTGACCGAAATTTATAAATCTATGTGATTATTTAAAAATATAAAAAATTCATTTATATAGATATATAATTGGTATTTAGTAGTTATTTATTGGATTATTTATTTAAATATTTATAAATTAGATTACCGATTAAAAAGAGAAGCTGCTTTTGCTGTTATAATTACGTTAAGAAAAGGTTTATTAAAAATTATTTTCATATATATTTTATTGAATAAGAACTTCGCAAGTTTTGTATGTGCGAAGTTTTTTTCTTTAAATAAAATAAAAATTATATAATAAATTTAAAACATTTAAACAATATTAAATATATTAATAATCTAATTAATATGACAATATATAAAAGCGGTAAAAATTGGTTTTTAAAATAGCTTTTTAAGGTGAAAAAAATTATTCTAACGAAAAAATTTTTTATAAGTAAAATAAATTAGAAAAAATAATTTTCATAAAAAAATAAATATTTTAATGCATAAAAACTAATTTTTAAACAACATTGGTTAATTTTATATAATCTTATATATGCTGTAAATTAAAATTCAAATTTAATTGAACCTTGTATTTTTTTAAACATATAATTATTTTATTATCTTAAATATTAATATAAAATTTTAATATTTGAAGAAAAAATATAAAATATTTTTTGTTTAGTTTAAAAATAAAAAAGTATTTAATATTTGAATTTTATTTAATAAAACTTAAATTCAATTAAAATTATATAATTTTTATTATAAGTTGCTTAAAAATTTATCAATATTCATTTAACAATTTTAACGATATATGAAACACATATGACATATTTAAAATGGTAAAGTTTTTTGGAGGGATTTTTATGGACCATGATAAAATAAAAAAATTATTAAATGAATATTATACTATAAAAGACGAGATATATAATAGAAAAGACGATAAACTTGCAAATTATAATAAGGGTAAGAAAATACATTTAAAACAGCTGAAATTTCATAAAAACAAGGCGAGAAACAGGTGGATATTCGGCGGAAACAGAACAGGAAAAACGGAGTGTGGAGCTGTGGAATGTGTATGGCTGTTAAGGGGAATTCATCCCTACAAAAAAAACAAACCGGATATTTGCGGTTGGGCGGTATCTCTTTCTAGAGAAGTTCAAAGAGAAGTTGCGCAAAGTAAGATTTTATCCTATTTAAAATCGGATTGGATTGAAAATATAGTGATGGTTTCCGGTAAAGCGTCCGCTGCAAAATACGGAATAATAGATTATATTTTAATTAAAAATGTTTTCGGCGGTGTTTCTAAACTTGTATTTAAAAGCTGTGACCAGGGAAGAGAGAAATTTCAGGGGACGTCATTGGATTTTGTATGGTTTGACGAAGAGCCGCCGGAAGATATATACGATGAATGTCGAATGAGAGTTCTGGATAGATGCGGATTGATTTTCGGTACAATGACTCCTTTAAAAGGTTTAAGTTATATATATGAGAAAATATATCTGTCGCAAGACGAAGATACGTGGTGTTTGTCTATGGAATGGGCGGATAATCCTTTTCTTGACAGAAAAGAAATAAAACGCCTTTCGAGTATATTAAGTCAGAGCGAGTTGGAAAGCAGGCGATACGGTAAATTTACCGATAATTTCGGGTTGGTTTACCCGGAATTCGACCCGGACGTTCACATTATAGAGCCTTTCAGTGTTCCGCCGGAATGGCAGGAAAATATTTCTATCGACCCGGGATTAAATAATCCTTTATCGGCGCATTGGTATGCGGTTGATTATGACAGTAACATATATGTGGTTGCCGAACATTACGAGGCAAAAAGAGATATTTCATATCATGCAAAAAAAATAAAAGAAATTTGCGATAAATTGGGTTGGAGGAGAAAAAACGGAAGAATAGAGGCGCTAATTGACAGTGCCGCAAATCAAAAAACTCTTGCGGCGTCAAAGTCCGTTTGCGAATTATTTTACGAATTGGGTATTGCGGTAAATCCAAATGTGAATAAGGATATTTTTACCGGTATTCAAAGGGTAAAAAGGTATTTAAAACCTATTGACAGTCCTGCCAAACTTTACATATTTAAAAATTGCGTAAATATGATAAGAGAAATTAAAGGTTACAGATGGGCAGAAGGGGACGTGCCGAAAAAAATCGCAGATCATTCGATGGACGATTTGCGATATTTTATTATGAGCAGACCGGAAACTCCGATGTTGAAGGTGCAGTATAACGAATTTCAAAAAGACGAAAAAAAATTGATAAAAAAATTAAACCGCAATAAAAAGCACTTTAACTGACTTAAAATATTGCGGTTTTCTGTTAAATTTTAAATAAAATTATTAATATAACTTTTTATAAAAAGGCGTTAATTATAAGACGATTTTAAAATTCAATTATCTTTCTATATAATCGTCGCTATTATTTTTATTGTCTTCATAAGCCGTTTCATCAATATCCTCGGGAATGTAATATTTGGGAGATTTTCCCTGTTTAAACAAAAAACATACTATAATTACCGCAGGTATGGCTATTGCCATAGATAACAGTACGTTCATTAATTGCTGATTGTTTTTAGAGGAAGAAACATTGCCTTCTGTTGAAGGAGTTTCGTCAACAGGGGGTGCAATACTTATTGCATCGGACGTATCTTGAATGTATAGATAATAAAACGTTCCGTTTAAATATACAACGTACCAATCGTCGATATCGGAGATTAGAGCGTTACCCTTAACTTTGCCGATTATATTAAGTTCACTGTTTTCGTTAACAGCAAAAGTTGACGCAATCAGCTCGCCGCTGAAGTTATCGTAAAGGCAATTTGTTTTTTTTACGTTTACCGTTTTAGCATAAGGCGAAGTATTTTCCGTTGAAGTTTGAAGAACGTCCGACTTTAAAACATATAATTCCAATGTGCTGTCTCCATATGGAACTTCCACAGCCAGATAATCGGTACCCGAAAGGACAGAGACAATTTCAACCGTTTGGTTCTCTAATAATGTAAAAGTAACCGCATTTTCGTTCGACATGGACGTGTAAGCGGTAATTCCCGAACCGGTATTTATGAATTCTCCCCTTATAAAATCTGTTTCTCCGTATGAAACCGGAACAGAAAAGGTTAAAACAGTAATTATTAAAATAAGAAATATTCGTTTTATCATATTTATATTATACTACACCGAAAAAATTTTTTCAATAATAATATAATTATATTCAAAAATTAAATTAAAAAAACGTAGATTCAAAAAAAAGTTAAAAAGGAAAAATTATGGACGAAACATTAAAAAAAGCTCTTTTAAAACGAGCGGTAGGATATATACAAAAGGAAATAGCGGAAGAATATACAAGCCAGGATGGTAAATTGATTTTAATTAAAAGAAAAGTTACGACAAAAGATATTCCTCCCGATTTAGATGCCTTAAAAATAATTTTAAACGAAAAGAAAGATTATTCTTCTTTAAGCGATGAAGATTTGCAAGCCGAATGGGAAAAGGTAAAAAGGGAAATCGAAGATTCTAATAATTGACTTTATTTTGACCTTGTAATATAATATAAAAAACATTATTTTTATAAATCGATTTTTATCTTTTAAAAAAAGAAATGGCCAATGACAAATTAATTTGTTTAATAATTTATTTATTAATTGATTAAGCAATATTTGTTATTATAATATTTTTTATAAACGAGGGAGATATGAAATTCGGAATTTCTACTGCATCTTTTTTCGGTAAAGAATTGACGGAAAACACATTTGACATTATGAGCCGCTTGAATATTAAAGGAGCGGAGGTTTTTTTAACCACTTATTACGAGTATGAAAACAGTTTTGCCGACCTCATAAAACAAAGAAAGGGCGATATAGAAATTTTTTCCGTACATACGTTAAACACACAGTTTGAACCGCAGCTATATAACAATGCGGAAAGAACATTTAAAGACAGTTTAAATTTTTTCGAAAAAGTTTTGTACTGTGCAAAATTACTTAACGCAAAAGAATATACTTTTCACGGACCGGCAAGACTAAAAAGGCGGGAATATGTATTTGATTTTGCCGACCTTGGTAAAAAGACCAATCGACTTATCGAAATAGCCGAAAGCTATAATGTAAAACTTGCATACGAAAATGTGCATTGGGCATATTTTTATAAACCGGAATTTTATGAAAACCTTAAAAAATATTCTCCAAAGCTTAAGACCGTTCTCGACATAAAACAGGCAATGCAAAGTAAAATCGATTATAGAGAATTTGTCAAAGTCATGAAAGATAGTTTGATTAATTTACATCTGTGCGATTATGATTCTTCTGGAAAATTATATTTGCCGGGCAGAGGGGAATTTGATTTTAAAGAATTTTTTAAATTTTTAAGGGAATTCGGCTACGACGGATTTTGCACAATGGAACTTTATAGCGGAGATTATAATAATTACGAGGAAATTAAAACGGCTTTTCTTTATTTAAAAGAATGTGCAGACAAAGCAGGTTATAAAATAGAATTATGACGATTACTGAAATTTCAAAACAAAAAAACAAAGAAAACAGGGTAAATGTGAGCATAGACAATGAATATTATTGTTCTTTAGACATATTAACCGTTATGAATTTCAAACTGAAAAAAGGCAGGGAACTTTCGGCAGAAGAAATTTCGGAAATAATTTTGTTCGACCAAAAGGAAAAAGCTTTGGCTTATGCTTTTGATTATGCTGCTTCCGCATTCAAAACGGAAAGACAGGTAAAAGAAAAACTGTGCAAAAAAGGTTACGACAAAATCGTTATAAACTTCGTATTGAATAAACTGAAGGAATATAAATATATTAATGACGTAGCTTTTGCAAAGCAATATACTCAAACCAAAAAGAAAGGAAAAGGCAGAAAGCTGATTGAATACGAGTTAAAGTTGAAAGGTATCGATTACGAATGTAATATAAGCGATGAAGAAGAATTTGAAAATTGTATGGAATTATTAAAAAAATATATGAACAATAAGGTATTCGATTATAATAAATGTGCAAGATATTTATATTCAAAAGGCTTTACTTACGATACCATAAAAAGCGTTTTGGAGGAGTACTGTAACAGTGATAGGGATTGATATTGTCAAAATTGAAAGGATAAAAAAGGCAATGGAATCGGAAAATTTTATAAATAAGATTTATACCGAAAAGGAAAAAAATTATATTTTTTCTAAAAAGAATCCTTTTCAGACCGCTGCGGGTATTTACGCCGCAAAAGAAGCCGTTTTAAAAGCATTGGGTTGCGGAATTGAATCTTTAAGATATTTTAGAGAAATGGAAATTTTACATGGCGGCGAAGGAAAGCCTTGCGTTATACTTTTAAACGATTTAAATAATTTAAAAAACAAATTGGGGGAGAGTATTTATATTTCCATTTCGCACGACGGCGAATATAGCACGGCTTGTGCGTTGATAAGGTGATTTATGAAAGGTGTTTATTACGCAGAAGATTTTAAAAAGGCGGATTCAGAATGTTCTGTAGACGGTATTAATTTAACAAAGAGAGCCGCCGCTGCGCTAAAAGAAGAATTAACCGATTACATTGGCAAAAAGATGGCGATAGTATGCGGTAACGGTAATAACGGAGGGGACGGCTATGCCCTTTGTTGTTTGCTTGATTCATGCAAAATAAAATTCGACGTTTTCGGTTTTGAAGGAGTAAAATCGAAAAATTGTGAATTTTTCCTCAATAAATTGATGCGAAGCGGAATTGCCGTTAAAAACCCTATAAATTATAGTGCAAAAAATTACGATATTACCGTTGACTGTATTTTCGGAATAGGGTTAAACAGAAATGTGGAAGGAGTGTATGCAAATGTTATAAACGAAATCAATCAAAGTTTATACGTGGTAAGTGCGGATATACCTTCCGGCTTGAATTCGGATAGCGGTAAAGTTATGGGAATTTGCGTTCGAGCCGATAAAACAATATCTTTTTCCGCCTATAAAGTCGGTCAACTCATAAACGGAAGAAATTATTGCAATGAAATTATAATAAAAGATATTGGTGTTACAATGCCGCAGGCGGCTATAGAAACGGCGGACGGTTTGCCCGAAATAATTTTAAAAAGGCCTACCGACTCTCATAAGGGAGATTACGGTAAAATAACTGTAATAGGCGGCTGCGAGCTGATGCCGAACGCTCCGTTTTTTGCTTCTCGTGCGGCATACAGAGCCGGTGCAGGATTGGTAAAAACGGTAGTGCCTGCCTGCAATTTGGAGGCAGCGAAAATAAAAGCGGAAGAGGAGATTCTTGGAATTCTACCGGTGTATTCCGATAATGTCGTAAAATTTGATGAAAACAGTTTAATATCTTTGTTGAAATGCGATGTAATTGTGTGCGGACCGGGAATGGGCGGCGGCGATACCGCAAAGATAGTAAGATATTTAATTAATAATTTTAAAAAGCCGCTAATTTTGGATGCAGACGCATTAAACTCTGTCAAAGAAAAGGATTTCTATCCTACCGCAAATTCTAACGGTCATATAATTTTAACCCCCCATTTAAAGGAGTTTTCTCGCTTGATAGATAAAGAAATAGATTTAATTAAGTCTGATATATTAAAGGAAACGCAGGATTTTGTAGAAAAAACGGGAGTTGTGCTTTTGTTGAAGGGTGCGACCACGATTATAAAAAACAAACAAAAAACCTATTTAAATATAACAGGCTCTCCCTGCATGGCTAAAGCGGGGAGCGGAGATATACTTTCCGGCATAATAGGTGCTTTGGCGGCAAGAGTGTCGCCTTTAAAAGCGGCACTTTTCGGAGCATATATTCACGGAAAAGCAGGAATAAAAGCCGAAAAGGCCATAGGTGTCAATTCTGTAACGGTAAAAGATATGATAGATAATATAATGTTTTAAAAAAAACCCCGTATTAAAAAGACAATGTTTTTAATAAATACGGGGTGTTTTTATATGATTTTTTTAACTAATATAATAAAATACTTATCAAAAGCTCGGTATAAAGTTTAACAATTTCTTAATATCATTTTATAATCATAGTTTATCATACCGTTATCCAAACAAATCTCTTGTTCTTCGGCAATTTCAAAACCTAAAGCTTTATAAACATTAAACGCATTTATATTATTTTGATTTACGTTAAGCATTATGTCTTTTTTAAATTTTTTTAATTCTTCTATTATAAATTTCGAATAACCTTTGCCTCTTACCTCAGGCAGAAAATAGAGTTTATCGAGATAGACTTCGGTTTTACGAATTTGAAAAACAATAATTCCGCATTTAAAGTTATTTTGCAGCAGATAATAATATTCATATCCTTTATCGATGAAGGAAAGAATAGACGAAACGAGAAAATATTTTTGTAGTAAAAAGTTTATTTGTTCTTGTTTTAATATGTTTTTATATGTTTCGTTCCATAGCGGGGTCATAAACGGCATTATTTCTTCATATTCAGAATTTTCTATTTTTTTTAATTTTAACATATTTAAAAATCCTTTATTTTCAAAAAAAATTTAAGATATGGTTTTTAAGTCAATCAACACTATTTTAATTATAAAACATTTTGCGTTTAAAGTCAATTTGCTTTTAATCGTATATATTTTTTATATTATTCAATTATTTAAACGGCGTATAAAAAAAGAGAAAAGAGTAATAATTATATTGGTTTTTAAGTTTTAGTTTACATATTGACTCCGTTATTTCGGATATTAACTTTAACTTAAACTAAATCATACAATGAAGCAGGGGTATCAATTTAATGGAGACAAATAATATTATGATTAAAAGAGGTGAACTTTACTTTGCCGATTTAAGTCCCGTTGTGGGCAGCGAGCAGGGAGGAGTAAGGCCTGTGCTTATTGTGCAAAACGATGTCGGTAACAGATATTCCCCAACAATTATTGCGGCAGCCGTAACCAGTCAAATAAACAAGGCTAAACTTCCAACGCATATAGAGTTGTCCGCATCTTCATACGGACTTCCTAAAGATTCGGTAGTTTTATTGGAACAAATCAGAACTTTGGATAAAAAGCGCATTAAGGACAAAATAGGAGAATTGGATAAAGAAACCATGGAAAAAATTAATAAGGCACTACTTGTAAGTTTAGGTTTTTTGAAAAATTGAAATAAAACTGCACATATATACGATGTGCAGTTTTAATTATTATATTTTTTAATGAAAATTAGCTATTGATATTTTTATAATATGAATTAAAAATTTTTATTTTTAAAATACTATTTTTATTTTAAAAATATTATTTTCTTGAATATTTTATAAAAGCGTTTAATTAGTTTTTTATTATGTAATATAATTTGTAATAAAAAACATTATGCATTACAAATAATAATTGTTATTTATTGTGAAAATAATATTAAAAAAACGGTTAAATGATTAACCGTTTTTTTGTAAATTTAATAAAACAATATTAACTATTTAAAATTAAAACGTAATATAATCTTATGACAATTCGAACATACCTGTATATAGCTGGTAATATTTTCCTTTTTGGGCAATAAGGTCGTCGTGGTCGCCACGTTCGATGATTCTACCATGTTCTAATACCATAATCGCATTAGAATTTCTTACGGTTGAAAGTCTGTGCGCTATTACGAAAACCGTTCTTCCTTCCATAAGTTTATCCATGCCTTTTTCGATTAAAGCTTCCGTCCTTGTGTCTATGGAGCTTGTGGCTTCGTCCAATATCAGAACGGGCGGGTCAGCAACCGCTGCACGGGCTATCGATAAAAGCTGTCTTTGTCCCTGACTTAAATTGGCTCCGTCAGCGGTTAAAATGGTATCGTAACCTTCGGGCAGATGTTTTATAAATGCGTGTGCATTTGCCAATTTTGCAGCATTTTCCACTTCTTCGTCGGTTGCGTCGAGTCTTCCGTAACGTATGTTATCTCTTACCGTTCCCGTGAATAAGTGCGTATCTTGCAAAACCATTCCGAGGGAACGTCTTAAATCCGCTTTTTTGATTTTATTGATATTGATTCCGTCGTAGCGGATTTTACCGTCGGGAACGTCGTAAAAACGGTTGATTAAGTTAGTTATGGTTGTTTTGCCTGCTCCCGTGGAACCAACGAAAGCAATCTTTTGACCCGGTCTGGCATATAGGGAAATATCGTTTAATACCGTTTT